>DAIPZW010000024.1:0-10325 GCA_036781965.1 Bacteroidales bacterium | reverse complement strand
CTTAAAATCAAAATCGCGTTCTTGACTATCATCCGAACTTATTTGTTCAAATAAATCAGGATCGAAGTCTTCCCAACGTTCAAAAGCATATTTATCTCTAAAAACTCCGGGTGCAATGTTTAGTGCAATTAAACCTGCCTCTATTAATAAAGTACCTGAACCGCACATCGGGTCGATGAAATTACTATTTCCGTCCCAACCGGTCATCATAATCATACCTGCGGCTAATACTTCGTTCAAGGGAGCGGCTGTTTCTTCGATGCGATAGCCTCTTTTGTGCAAAGATTCGCCCGAACTGTCCAATGCAATCGTACAATCGGTGTGTGAAATATGAAGATGCAACTGTATGTCCGGATTAACCAAACGAACAGAGGGTCGAGGCATATCTTTTTCTGTGAAATAATCCACAATAGCGTCTTTAACTCGATAAGAAACAAACTTAGAATGAGTAAAAGCCTCCGAATTAACGACAGAATCTATCGCAAAGGTTCTCTTTTCGGGAATATATTTCAACCAATCTATTTCTTTGATTTTTTCATAAACCTCATCGGGATTCTTAGCCTTAAAGACTGTGATTGGTTTTAATATCCTAAGAGCTGTGCGGCAACAATAGTTGGCTTTGTATAGTAATTCTTTATCTCCCGTAAAGGAAACCATACGTCTTCCTATTTGCACATCATTGGCTCCTAAATCAATTAATTCTTTGGCTAATATTTCTTCCAGCCCATAAAGGGTTTTAGCCACCATGTCGAAGGTATTCTTCATTATTCTTATTCCTTATCTATTTTATCAAAATTCTTTTAAGTGCATATACAGCATGCGGACAGGCAATCCCATTACATTATAAAAAGAACCGGTCAAGGATTCTACTCCTATATAACCAATCCATTCTTGTACACCGTATGCTCCAGCCTTGTCATAAGGCTTATATTTATGGATATAATATTCGATTTCTTCTTCATCCAATTCTGCAAATTTCACTTTGGACACTGCATGAAAACTTATTTGTTTTTGAAGAGAAGTCAAGCAAACTCCCGTAATCACTTCATGTGTTTTTCCGGAAAGCGCACGTAAAATGTTTTTTGCATCAGCTTCGTCGGTCGGTTTCCCATATACTTTTCCATCTAACCAAACAATCGTATCGGCAGTAATTAATAAAGTATCTTCTTTCAGTCTTTCGCGAAAGGCTGCTGCTTTTGTTTTCGCAATATATACAGGTATTTCTTCTTTCCAAAGAGAATCCGGATAAGATTCATCAACATCCGGCATCACTTTCACTTCAAAATCTATATCCAAACCTGCTAATAATTCTTTTCTACGAGGAGAAGCAGAACCCAACAGGATTTTATAATCAGTTATATTCTTTAATATCATTTTTTACCAGCCGAATGCATCATCTTGCATCCATTTATTCTGAGCTTTTAGCACTTGTTCAATAATATCCCTGCCAACTCCTTCGCCTCCTTTTTTATGTGAAATATATTTCGAGATAGCTTTAATTTCAGGAACAGCATCCGCAGGACAAGCAGGTAACCCTACACTTTCTAATACCTGATGATCGGGAATATCATCCCCAACATAACAAATAGCTTCGGGACTCAGTCCGGTCTTTTCTAAGAAATCATTAAACTGATCCATTTTATGCTTTGCCCGCAGGTAAATATATTTAAACCCAAGCATTTCGTAGCGAACTTTAACGGCTTGTGAGTCACCGCCGGTTATAATTCCTAAATAAAAACCCTGCTTGGCAGCTAATTGCATAGCATATCCATCTTTTGTATTAACCATTCGCAAAGGTTCTCCCGAAGGAGCCATAGGAATCATATCAGGAGACAAAACTCCATCCACATCAAAGAGAAAGGCTCTTATTTTTTTAAGATCATAATTTATATTGCTCATCGTCTTTTATAAATAATGTGCAAAAGTAATAAATTTATTACGAAGCAAGTGCTTTGCGCAAGGCAACTAACATAGATTCTGTTGATAAAGGACTGCCTGTTGCTTGGCGCATCCATTGATTAGGGGTCAATCTGCCTAACATATAGATTCGATCTACCTCTGTGGCGAAAGCTTTGTCCTTTATATATTGTTCTATTTGGAATTCAATAATTTGACCGAAAGCATAAGCTGTTAAGTATAACGGGTAACTAACCATGTGTGAATAGATTCCGAGAATAGGTTCGTCTTGTATTCCATAAACAGGAGCATAATATTCGTTCCAAACTTCTTTAGATAGTCTGATTACGGTTTCTTTTAGTTGTTCCGCCGTAGCGTTTGGATTGGCATATAACCATTTCCAAACAGATATATCCAATAAAGAAACACCTGCTATTTCATATAATTGCCATGCCTTATCAAATAAATCATATATGTCTTTATCAGAAGTATTATCCTTTACTCCCAAGACGTCTAAATCTCTTTTTTGAAAGATAAATGCCAATGCTTCGGTGAATGCCGTATTAGGAACTCCGTTCAACATATAATAGTCCATATCATAAAGAGAAATTGTCTGTTCTACATTATGTCCTAGTTCATGCATGGCAATATTATATCCTTTATAATCCATTCCTCCTTCAGGAATACGGGTGCGCAGGTGAGATTGTTGTCCTTTATAAGCTGCACCCCAAGCATGTCCAGAACCGCGAGTAGCATCTACCGTAATCTTCTCGGCAATATAATGAGCACGAGCAGCTTGATAGCCTAATTTCATTAATACATTAGGTATATCTTTATCAAAAGCTTTCGCATCGGGGTATAAACGGCGGGTGGTTACGCTTAAATGATCCTCGTTCATATTGCTTCGAGGTTTGAATCCGTCATACCAAATATCATAAGGGCGAAGATCTCTGCCAACTCTCTCCTTGATCAAAGCACCTAGCTCTTTTAATTCGGGAGCAGCTAAAAATTCGCGCAAAATAGCTTCGGAATCTTCCACAGCTATCTCCATTTCATCGGAAAACTTACGATCAATATAGGTGTTTCCGGTATATTCATCTATATGCTTCAAAGCGATGAAGTTATTTAGAAAGATTTGATAACGATTCACGCCTTCGGGAGTTCCCGCAATGCTTTCTTCTTTTTCATTAATCAGTATATTTTCATAAGGATTCCAATCATACTGTCCTGAATTAATTGCTTCGCGCGGGATCTCTTGTGAAATGATTCTTTTCATTACTTCATAAATCATTTCTTGCTTTTCCACGCCTTCTTCGCCTAATGCATAGTCGGCTTTTATCTCATCTCTCAAATTCCAATGAGACAGAAGTATCATGTTTTCGGGAAATATCTTTTTTCCGTCTTTGTTCAATAAGTTTCCGGCATAGATATTATAATTGGCAATATAAACATCTGCATCGCTGCTCGCTTTTGAATAAGCTTGCATTAGATCTGCAGGAATACGTTCTGTGAATATATCTCCCAAACGAGCGTACGCCCAAGAAAGTCTATCTTCTCCCAATGTTTCTTTCTCTTCTAAGCTTCGTTTTGGAAAGTTCAACGCAATGATGAAAGCGATTTTATTAGCATAAAGGTCTTCGATCAGATGAGTTTGAGGATTATAAGCAGCAAAAGCCTCGTCTATCTTCATAAGTGCTCCCGTATTCTCATGCACATTTCGTTGCAATTCCAAGCTCATTTGGTTATAATGTCCGAATACTTGCTCTAAGTATTCACTTGTTTTCAAGAAAAAAGCTTCTTTCTCCTTAGGATCAGCAATGAAATTCTCTTTACAGAAAGAAACAAAGTCTTCTTCGCTTCCGTCTTCGGTTTGCCAAAGACTTGCCAACTGTTCAATGCCTTTTTTCAATAAAACATCATCTACCGGATCCGTTCCATTGAACTCGGCAATGGCTTTTTCTACTGTTGCTTCTGTTATATATTTCTTTATGACAGAAGCATTTTCCGTTTTAGTTGAGCACGCACACATAAATCCACACAAAAGGGTTAATAAAATCATTTTCTTCATGACAGTATCTTTTATTCATTTAGTTATACTCCTGTTCATATATAAAGGATTGCACGAAGATACGACAAAAAAATAATAAGCAATAGTATTAAGAAGAGGAAATTCTCTAAAATAAAGTTTTGACGATTTAGTGCAATACGGTTGCACACTTTGTGCAGCTTAGCCGCACACTTAGTGCAGAACGGTTGCACACTTTGTGCAAAGCAGCCGCACCTTTAGTGCAGTATTGCTGCACTATTTGTTTCAAAGCAAAAAGAGACTGCTCCAACCGGAGCAGTCCCTTCTTCACCTAAAACAATCAAATGTTAAACCTTTTTATTTAATGACTAATTTATGACTGCTCATGCCTTTATCTGTGCTTACTTTCACTACATATACTCCTGCAGGTAAATGATCTACATTGACTGTCGGTTCATTATTTGCAGTAAGAACCAATCCTCCTTTTAGATCGTATACATAAAGTGTTTCGTAGTTTCCATCAACTTTGATATAAAGAGACGCCGGATTAGGATAAATACCGATATTGCTTGAATTATTATCTACTTCATCAATAGATTCACCAAGAGATATTCTGACTCCATCTGTTTCGCCTGAAATTTTTTCATTTTCCAAAGAGAACAAACGAAGTGAATAAATTCCTTGTTCGTATGGAGTTGTAAAATTAGAAATGAACTCCATGTCCGAATTTAATTTTTCACCATTGCGATAAATATTGTATCCGATAATGTTTTTGGCTCTTGCGTTTATATTGGTCGTTTTGGATAAGTTAGCATATAATATCCAGTTGGATTTAGAATAATGATCCTCTCCTAAACTTAGACTTGATAAAAGCTCCCAGGTTTCACCTCCGTCTTCAGAGAAAAGATCTCCTTTTCCGGCAACAACACGATAAGATTCATCAGACATAAGAGGTCTTTCATTCACATCGTGCGATACCACTTCCAAACCGACTATCAAGTCTGTAATATTAGAAGTAATTAAAATCGGATCGGCAAGTTGGAAAGTATTCATAGCCCCTGGTGTAAAATCTTTTACAGGAGTCGCGTCTACTCGCTCTCCGTTAACAAATACAGCAGTCTTAAATGACGAAGGTGTGGTTGTTATTGGAGAAGCAATTGCCGTTGTTATAGATTGAATATACATATCTTGATAGAGAAGTAAATCTTTTGTATCATATTTATGAGCAATGATTATGTTCTTCCCCTCATTCCCAAACGTTTTACTTGCTTCGGTTTTAGAGTAGCTTAAACCATAAAGACCTGCAGGATCTTGCCATCCTAAATTCAAAGTCTTGTTATCAACACTGATTTTATGGATCAAATCACCTGGTTTGATATTTCCGTTTGGAGCTTGAATATCCACAGTGACATAATCAATGTGCCATGCTTTAGGATCATTTTTCAGTTTATTTTCTCCTTCGATACGGAATCGGAAGTTAAACAATGATCCTTTTACATATTCTGTAAGATCAACTATTTCCGCACGCCAATCTTCAAAACGCCCCGGTTGGAAAGATTGAACTTCTGTCCAAGTAGTTCCATCGGTAGTTACATCCACATAGAACGTATCATCAGTAAATTGAGGAGAATTCCAATCATAATAGAACGCCAATGTCAAATATGATAAATAAACTTTCTCTGCAAGCGTTGCATCTAAAGGTTTGGATATTACTTTGCCTGAGAATGGACCATAATCAGGAGTTATTGCTACTTCCAATCCTACTCTTCCTGATACGCCGGCTCCAGAAACAGGATCCAAATAAGAAAAACCTTCAGCATCCCAGTAATTAGTCATCAAACTACCGGTTTCAAAGCTCTCTTCAAACGGAATGTTATAATTATTAACTACAATTGCTAACACAGGGTCGGAAACAGGAGACTCCATCTCGTCTTGATAAACTGCGGAAACAGTATAAGAAAGATATCCAGCCGGAGCATTTGAATCAGTATAGCTTAGAGCACTGCCTGATGTTGTTGATCTTAAGTTTCCGTCTGCGTAAATTTTATATGAAGTTATTGTTTCTTGTGTATCAGGAGCTTCCCAAGTTACGATTACTTCATTTCTTTTTTCTCGGTCTACGGAAGTAGTAACTCCTGTTGGGCGAGGTTTTACTTCTATCGATGTTTTTTCTAAATGGAGCATATAAGATTGATAGATGTCACCTACTCGATTTTGTAGAGACCAATTCTTTCCATCAGGACTGATACGATAAATAGCAATGCTGGAAGAGCGGATAATACTTAATAATTCGCTGCGTATATCAGAGTCGATATCCATGTAGTCAGATACATAAGTAGCAAAAGACGTTACTCCTAATTCTTCCGACCATACCGAAGCGCTAAATCCACCAATATGATCTCCTGAAGACATAACAGCAAATCCGTCATTTGTAATACCTTGAACGAGTCCTCCATAATGGATATCAGTAAGTTCACCGGTTTCCATATTCATAATATAAGCCGATCCGCTGCCTCTTAAACCTGCATATTTACCATTTGCACTAATACAAGTAAATTCACTATATAGATCTTGAGGGGTTCCATCCGGATTGGCAAATGGATAATGATAGTTTCCTTCAGCATCCCACCAGATAGCAACCCAAGCTACACTATAAGGAATATCCATGTGCATCCTTCCCACTGAAATCCTGCTGTCGGCACTCATATCTCTTAACATAGCACCTTGCCACATACCTGAGGGGTATTCAAGTTCTTTCATTTCATAGCTGCCGTTATCTTGCAGAGTCCAAATAGCAGGAGTGTAATAAAATTTGGCACCTACGCCCCCAGAGTTTTCTCGCCTGTTCGCTCCTCCTATATATTTATTATCGGCAGAGATAGTATTAAGCAAAGGAGGATCCACAGTGCTTTCTGCATTGTAAAATTTTCCCTCATACCAATAAGCCCCTTCCAAATCTGCTTCTGTTATACTACCTACTACAGTTCCGTCATTAGAAACTTGATATCCTTCTCCGTATGAATCACTATTAAATGCGTAAATTTCATCTCCTTCTAATAAGTCCCAAAGGAAAGCTCCATAAATAGAAGATTGTCCGGTTACGTAACGTCCGTTATCCGACACAAAACGTGTATTAATAACATAAGGTATAGGACCATAAATAGCTGTTTCATTAGGAATAGTTCCGCTTTTCACTACTGTAAACGAC
Source organism: Bacteroidales bacterium (assembly GCA_036781965.1). Classification (GTDB taxonomy): domain Bacteria; phylum Bacteroidota; class Bacteroidia; order Bacteroidales; family Azobacteroidaceae; genus Azobacteroides. The sequence goes on along the minus strand of DAIPZW010000024.1, from coordinate 3,195 downwards.
CAAGAAGTTCCTTCCCAACCTAGAATAGCTCCCGACTCAATTGTAACAGTATAAGTTTTATCTGTCGGTAAGCGATCGTGTTCAAAATAAAGGAAATTACCTTCTACAATCGGAGTAATTTCTGTAAGGTTAGCAGTTCCATCATTTATAGTCATTTTTGAAGCATCAGAAATGGTCACTTCTTTATTAAATCGAAGCGCAACCAATGCATTGGGAAATATTCCTTTGGTGTCATTTTCAGGAGTTACTTCATATAAAATAACTTGATCAGAAACAGAGTTAAAACTCCAAGAATAAGCCGACAATCCTTTAATAGCTCCATTCGGAATATTAACAGTTAAATTAGTACTTGCCGGAAATGGATCATGTGCTATAATTAATTTGTTCCCGTCGATAGAAGCAGAAACTCCTGTAGCACCTTCTATATTGATTAAGCTTAAGTCAATGGAATTACTTGCTATGTTTTGATTAAAGATAGCGTATACTTCCGAATCTAGAGGGACGTCAATCCCTTCGTCGATAGGAAATACATTGTCAATCACAACTCCCGATTCAACAGCAAAATTATCTATTCTCATCGCCGGAGTATAATCGGTAGTCTTACAATGCATAGCAATCGAGTAATCACCGACAGCTGTAACTGTAAATAATTTTTCTACATAAATATAATTTCCATACTTTTCTCCGATAAACGTTTCTTCCATCAAAACAGCTCCTAAATTCGCTGTTGATTGTCCAGTTGCCAATTGTAATTTGAAATCATGTTCTATTCTAGTAGTTCTAAGACTTACCCAAAAGCTAACTTTATAAGACGTGTTTGCTTCTAAATGAATCATTGGTGTAAATGCCCAATCATCTACCCCACCCAGATAATCATCAGCTGTCAGTCCTTGTGAATAACCAATTCCAAAATAATTGGGCTCAGAATGAGGCACGTCTAACAAACCATTATTAGTAATCACATGCCAAGAAATTCCCTTTCCTGTTAAATTCTCAGCCATCCATCCCGAAGGCAATGCATTAGGAGCGTGTCTGTCAAAATCCTCATAGTAAGGGACTTCATATCCGGAGAATGCAGAACAACTTGGGTCTATATCATAATCTTCTGCTAATTCAAAAACAGCATACAACGTAATATCGGCAGCAGGGCTGTATCGTCCTTCTGGGATAATATCCGAATTTGTAATATTACTTGATTTTACTGACCAACCTGCAAATCTCCAACCTTCTTCATAGCAATTAAGACTTAGATTTGCCCCGGGTAAAATTACTTCAACGCCTTGTAATGTCGTTATTATTGAGCCTTGTACACTTAAAGTGACAACAGGCATTGGAGGACATTCTTGAAGAGTTATAGTTTGCGTTGCAGAGGGTGCAGATTCAATATTGTCAGCAATATAATAAGCTATCACATAATAAGTATAAGTTGTGTTTTCTTCTAAACCTGTAATCTCTGTTGAATCATACATGTTTGAAACATCAAAAGGAGAACCTGTTACATCAACTCCTTCTTTTTGTACATAAACCTTATAGCCGTCTGCATAAGTTACGCTATTCCATTGAAAATGGAAACTATTACAAGTCTCTTCTATAACATGACTAAATATTGGCGTATTTAAGCTTGTTATTTTTGCCGTACCGCTTAAATTAATTTTCACAGTTTCTATTTCATCGGATTTTATTTGCAATTCAGCGGTTTGTTCATATGGAGAATCCGGAGTATATGAAATAGTAATTGTTTCATTTATATTTCCCGAAACATCTGGAGTGAGGGTGCTAGGAGACACCGAAAAGTTAGTCCAACCCGGGGTTACTAATAGATTTACATTAGAAGTTAAATTACTTCCCGTAACAGTTAATGTTTCCGTTCCTTTTGTATTTACATCCGGCTTCATTGTTATATCAGCCAAAGAAGAAACAGTCAAAGAAGGGGTTCCGCAAATGGGATATGCGTCATAAGTAGTTTCAGTTATAGAAGATGAACTTTCATATTCAATTTTTATATAATCGAAATAAGCCGTGTTACTTGGCCAAGCTCTAAAATAACGATAATTTTTATTTGCATCGACATCCCATGAGATAATTTGACCATTACTTTCCATATTTTTAGCAGGGAAAATTTCGTCAACAGGATCTAAATTATCTAATGCTTCAGTTGCAGAAAAAGCAGGAGTCCAGCCATAGTATAAATTACCTTTATCATCCGGATGTTTAATTGTTATTTTTGTAATAGCAGCAGGTAATGCATCTTCATTATGCGGAGCATAAGTATTGGCCCGTATTTGCAGTCCTTGAGCAGGATGATTATATGTTTGGATCTTTATAGTAATCGGATCTCCTGTAGAAGTAATAAAGGAAACCGACTGTTCACCCGTTATTTTTTCAAAATCACTACTGTTTACAGTAAGCGAAGCTGCAACCTCTTCTTCTTGCTTATAGACAGCAAACAAAGTAATGTCTGTCGGCGAAGAATAAGAACTACCGGGAAGTAAAATATCCCCAGACGTAATATCCATATCGACTTCAGACCAACCGGCAAATGTCCATCCTTTAGATGCACAATCACTATCAACAATCACATCGGGCAGGTTTCCTGATAAAGTGGATGTTTTCCCTTTATTTGATAAGGTAACCGTTTGCCCATACATGTTTGGAGCAGCTCCAAACAAGATTCCGCTTATTAAAAGCAGACAAAAGAATAAGTAATTTTTCTTTTCCATGGTTAGTTATTAAAATTAATTAAAAAAATCATTTTGTGAAGTGTAAAAGTAGTCATTCATTATTTTAAAGAGGGTGATAAAATAGATATAAATTGTAAATATTCTTTAAATGATACCATTTGTAAACCAATGTAAACCATATAAAATTACATACTTAAACCTTCAAAAGCTTATAAAAAGAGATTCTTTCTAGTAATAATTAGGTATACATAAATAAAATATCAATCAGGCAAATCAGGTTAATATTCCGATTTTATCGATAAATATATTACTTATTCAAAACTAAGTAAAAGGGTAATTAAATCTGGTTTTGAACAAAGACATTAATTATTAAGATTGTTAATTTGGATTTTATATCTTCGTAAACTAAAAATAAGGATAAAAGTGACCTTATTTGTATCAATCAATTCTCTTTTTTCTTCTTTTTTATGTTCTTTCCCTTTGAAAATAGATTTATTATATTTTTAAAAATAAC
>DAIPZW010000023.1:0-10405 GCA_036781965.1 Bacteroidales bacterium | reverse complement strand
AAATTTAGTGATATAAATCAATTGCAACGTTTGTATGAGGTGTCGAAAACAAATCAACAAATAGAACGCCTTGCTATTGAACAACAAATTAAAGATCGTACTATCCGCTATCAGAATATCATCCAGGTTATCACCTTAGGAGTTTTGTTATTGGTTAGCGCTGTGTTGCTATTTGTTTTTTATCAAAAAAAGAAATTAAATACAGCATACGAAGTCCTATTTAAAAAGAATATTGAGATTATAGATCTTCAAGAAAATCTGTCTGGTGGTTATTCCGAAAAAGATAGGAAGAATAGACTTTCTGATGAGATTCAACAAGAATTGCTGGATAAAATTTTGCTTTTGATGGAAGATACTTCTATTATTTGCGACCCTAAATTCTCTATAGATAGACTCGCTGATTTAGTTCAATCTAATCGTACTTATGTGTCTCAGGTTGTAAATAATATATTAAATAAAAATTTCCGTTCGTTTTTGAATACTTATCGTATTCGAGAAGCTCAGCGCTTGTTTGCGAGTCCGGATGCAACTAAATATACCATTGAATCTATTGCTCTAAAAGTAGGATTTAAGTCTCCAAGTGCCTTTCGGACTACATTTAAAGAAATCACAGGCGTAAGTCCGAATTTTTATTTCAATTCCATGCACGAACAGTTTTTTCGGGCATAAATTTTTTAGAAGTATTTTTGTTTTTCATTCTCTTTGCGTCTAATTTATAAAATAGACGCTATTGCTATGTCATTAATATTGTTTTCTTACAAAAGATAGTGCAAATTTGCAGAACATTAAATTTAATAACTACAAGAAGTATGAAAAAAAAATTAATTAATTTTCTATGGGTATGTTTTGGGTTGTTTATTTCAAACTCAATAAATGCTCAGTATCTTACTCAAGATGTGTATAGGGGTGAGGAATGTAATGTCTCCGTCTTCCCATGGACGGAAGATTTTGAAGATAATGGAGTTAATCTTGCCGCATGTTGGACGCAAGATCAGATTAGTGGCTCCACGCCTTGGATGGTTGGCTATGGCGGAGCTAATAACAGTAACTATAGAGTTTCTTTCTCTTGGGGTACGGGAATCAAAACAAAATTAATTACTCCTGCTATTGATTTAAGTGGAATTTCTGCAGCAGTATTGAAATTTGCTCATAGGCAGCAAGCTTCAGGAGCAAATCAAGATAAACTAAGAATATATTATAAAACCACAGCGGAAGGGAGTTGGGTTTTATTGAAAGAATACTTAGACAATGTTTCAGACTGGACAGAACAAACAATAGAATTGCCAAATACTTCTTCCGACTATTATATTGCTTTTGAAGGCGAATTGTCATACGGAAGCGGAATCGACATGGATGATATTGTTGTAGAACCAATCCTTTCTCAACCGGTTATATCCGGCAATAGTAATCTTGCATTCGGAGCCGTATATAATAACTTGGTATGGAGTTGTACAAAAGAGTATACAATTCAAAATAAAGGCTCAGAACCTTTAATTATCAATTCGGCTGTATCAGATGATTCGGAAATAACAGTTGCCGGTCTGCCATTAAGCATAAATAAGTTAGAAACAAAAGTGATTACTGTTACACTTGATGTCCCTCAGCTAGCAACGGGTGATTATAGCGGGAGCTTTAACTTGCTCTCGAATGATTCGGAAACTCCTGAATTTGTTGTAAATGTAATTGCAACAGCAGAACCTGCAATAATCAGCAATTATATCAGAGAAACATTTAATAGCAAAGATCCTGATGGTTGGAAGACACAAGCTTTTTCCCGACTTAACGATAGTGGACCGGATAATAGTGGCTGTATAGGAGCTCTCCTTCATGCTAATCAATCGCAAGGTGGAATAGAAACTTGTTACGTAAAAATGGGTAATGATCCTATTATATCATTCAACTATCGAATTCTTAATTATCCCGATTGGTCTCCGACGGAAGCAAATGCAGTGGAATATGCTGTCTTTATTTCGAAGGATAATGGAGAAACTTGGGATCAAATATTATCAGTTGATCCGGGAGGTCATGTCCCGTCAACTAGTTTTGTTAATGTGGAAGTTGATGCAAGTGCTTATGCAAATGAATTGTGTTTGGTGCAGATTGTATTTCATCCGGTGCCCCCAGCTCAATTTTGGGTTTATATGGATGATGTGAAAGTTGGTACTGAGCCAGCGAAAGAGCTTCAGGCTGTTTCAGTTTCCGGCAATCTTATTCCTTTGCCAGGTGTTTCTGAAAATTATACTGTTAAAGTAGCAAATTTAGGTTCGGCATCTCCAACTAATTATACGGTGAAACTGATGTCTGATGATGGAACAGAGATTGGATCTCTTCCTGGTGTGGTTATTGCGCAATATGAAACTCATGATTTTGTATATCAATGGACTCCTGATGCAGCGGGTATTATTTACCTTTATGGAGAGGTCGTATTTGCCGAAGACGAAAATATATCAAATAATATAACAGGCAAATTAAAGGTGTATGTTCAATCCGAAACTGTTGAATCCATTATTGTTGGAACAGGAGAGAGTTCATATAAAGCGCCTTATAACCTTTATTATAATGCTAGTTTATCGCAAACACTCTATCATGCTAATGAGATAGGAACGAACGGCGGCGAAATCCAATCGTTGATTTATAAAGCAAACATTCTTCATGAAGGAGGTAATTTGCAAGATGTAGGTATTCAGATATGGATAGGAGAAACGGATAGAGAAAGCCTAAAAGATGGTTGGGTTACACCTTCCTCTTTGACAGAAGTATTCAATGGGACATTGACATTTCCCGCAGGGCAATATGATTTGGTTGTGCCTTTGGATGTTCCATACCAATACAATGGAGGAGCATTGGTAGTTTATTCTTATAGAAAACAATCAGGAGGAATTGGAGATTGGAATGATAGTTTTTATGGAACCGCAGATCCTAATTCTTATCGTACAATGTTGTATTCTGCTTATTCAGGAGGCATGGATCCTCTCACTCCGCCAGCTATGTTTTATGAAAATATACATGGAATTCCTAATACTACTTTCTTGATAGACATGCAAAATATGGGAGCATTGTCGGGTGTTGTGTCTGATGGAGTAAATCCTCTTGAAGGAGTAAAAGTGCAGATTATGGGTACGCAATTATATGTATTTACAAATGCCGCAGGAGAATATGAATTTCTTAATTTAGCTCAAGGAACATGCACTCTTGAATTAAGCAAGTATGGTTACCTTGATGAAACATGCAATATTTCGATTGTTCCTAATGCTGAAACAAAGCGAGATATTACATTAACAACGATGCCAACATTTACTGTTAAAGGAAAAGTTACAGGGCCGGATACTTCTATTGGAGTTGAGGATGTACAAGTTACACTCGTAGGATACAATAATTACACTACTACTACAGATGCTGCGGGTAATTATTCAATTTCTAACGTCTATGGAGATTTTGTATATGAAATTCAGGCTAAGATTAAAGGATACTTTGCTTACAATTCTACAGCGGAAGTGACGAATAGTGATTTGACTTTCAATATTGAGCTTGAAGAAAAAAATTATCCGGTAGTCAATCTCATGGCAGCACAAGAAAATAATAATGCTATAGTTTCTTGGGATGCTCCAATTGGATTTGAAGAAAAGAGTTATATCTTGGATGATGGCTCATTTGATACAGGCTGGCGTAATAGTAATGCCGGACTTATGGCATGGTATGGTACCAAATTTGAAGTTGGAGAGAGTGGAGAACTGACCAGTATTGACCTTTATGGACTTAAGCCACAAGCAGGAATGGGTGAAGCTTCGGAAAGAAAGTTGTCCATTGATATTTTTGATGGGGATAGACAATTAATAGGAAGTAGCGACCTGTTCTTCCTTCCTGGTGATGAATGGATAAATGTGTCTGTTGATAATATTCCATACACTGATGTTTTTTATGTGATGGTAAAATGGTCTCCATCGGACGAAGGAGCAACCAATTATTTAGGATATGACCAAGATGGTCCGCATGCTACTGACGGAACCGATTGGTATCGTGATGCCAATATAGGCTGGTTGTCAATTTACGAACTAAGTATGGGTGTTAAAGGAGTATTTATGATTAGGGCTAATGCGGATGCTGAGGCAAATGGTTCATCTAAGACATATACTAATCAGAATGCTTCAAGAACAAGAACCGAGCTAGAAGCCGCAAATCTAACTTCTATTAATGATCTGGAAGTGAATGAATTAGATTTTATTAAGTTGCCTTCTCTTGTTGATGCGAATGCTCAGTATAGTCGTGCAATTACTGCTGGAGTCGCAATTCCTGTCCCTATTGGGTATAATATCTATAGATTAGAAGAAAATGATCCGAAAGAATCTTGGGTTAAACTTAGTACTACTACTGAGACAACCTATACAGATGCAGATTGGAGTGCATTGCCTGAGGGGGCATATCAATATGCTGTAAATGCTATATATATGAATGATAAATTGTCCGATGCTCGACTATCTAATCTGTTGCTTAGAGGATTGGAAGTAAATGTTACTATAAATGTAATAGCCAATTCAAATGATCCCGTCAATGGAGCGGTTGTGACATTAACTAACCAAAATGGGAATTCTGAACAGGTTTATTCTGCTACAATAGATGGCAATGCTACTGTCTTATTTCCAGAGGTAAGGAAAGGAACATATGATCTAGTAGTGACTCTTGCCGGTTATGAGATTTATGATGTTCGAAATATCATCGTTGATGCTAATCTTACTCATAATGCAGAATTAGTAGAAATTATTATTACACCTTTTGAATTGAGAATAGAAAATACTGAAAATCCAGCCGATCGTCTTTTTTCTTGGAATAATATAGATCCGGAAGAGAAAGAAATCGCTTATTGGACTGACCCGGAAAACTATAATATGATTACTTCATTGTATCATAATGCTAATGTAGGATATGGGGTTGTTTTCGATTTGACTAATTATACTGATGCAACTTTGCTTTCGATGGATTTTCATCATGCACCATGGGGGTATTCAGGAATATGGAACTATAAAGTTCATGTGGTTGATATTGATGCTTCTCAAATAATTTATACCACAGAAACTCTGCAAACAACCGGAGATTTCAAATGGGAAGAGAATATCAGCTTGAATAATATTGCTGATTTCGGAGGTAAGAAAATAGGAATCTTTATGGAGTCATTAAGCATGGATCATGGAGAGTTTTATCCAGTTCTTAGTGCTGATCGGGCTCCGATAAATGAACATTCTTATCAATTGAATTTATCTTCTCTTGAACCTTCTCTTATCACGCAGGCAAATTTCGGGGAATACTTGATGAGTTTGTGGATAATGACGACTGAAGGTAGAGCAATGAAAATATCAAACGACACCAGATTGTTGGCTAATTATACCATTTATCTTGATGGAGAAGAACAAGCGACAACAAATAATACATACTATCAATTTGTTGATTTAACACAGGGCGAACATATCGCAGGAGTAAAGGCTGTTTATACATCAGGAGAGTCGACTGTTCAAAATATTTCATTCTCTGTTGAGGAACTTAACTCTATTGATGACATTGTCAATTCGGGTGTTAGTGCTTACAGTCATTCAAATAATATATATATAGTGAATGAAAATAATATTCCGTTAGAGCGAATAGAATTGATAAATATGCAAGGACAAGTTGTTTATGAAACAACAGCAACTACTTCTGCTGTATTCAATGTAGATGTGAATACAGGGTATTATATAATAAAAATGATTTCAACAGAAGGAGATGTCTTTGTGACAAAGCTTTATCTGACAATTTCTCATAAATAATAGTAGTAGTTTGATTGAACGAAAGAGAAGAGAGAGTCAAAATTGGCAACCTCTTCTCTTGAAACAAAAAAAGGAGTCTGTGAAGACTCCTTTTTATTGTGCGGAAAGACTATCGTCTTTCATGTCCAATTCATTTTTCTGATCATCAAAGAATTTATATTCTAAAAAGCCTAAGCTTTGATCAGGGATTACTTTCAACCCCAATGAATATTTGAACTTCCATTTTGTTTGAAGCGATATAATACCTTGTTGGATATATGCTGCAATGTACGGATGGACATAAAGTTTGAATTTCTTCACTTTTAATTTTTCCACTACCTCTTTAATCTTTTGTTCTAATGCATCAACAAAGAAAATAGAAGGTTTAATTTCCCCTTTTCCGAAGCAAACAGGACAAGTTTCAGCAGTATTAAAATCTAATACAGGACGAACGCGTTGTCTGGTGATTTGCATTAAACCGAATTTGCTTATAGGAAGAATGTTATGTTTGGCTCTATCATTAGCCATAATAGTACGCATGTGTTCATATAACTTCTGACGATTTTCAGATTCATGCATATCAATAAAGTCGATTACGATAATTCCTCCCATATCTCGGAGACGAAGTTGGCGAGCTATTTCATTAGCTGCAGCTAGATTCACATCTATGGCTGTTTCTTCTTGCCCGTTTCCGGATTTAGAACGGTTTCCGCTATTCACATCAATGACATGCATAGCCTCAGTATGTTCAATAATTAGATAAGCTCCGTTCTTAAATGTAACAGTCTTACCGAAACCGGATTTTAATTGTTTAGTTACTCCGTAATTGTCGAAGATAGGAGTATCCTCCTTGTAATATTCAACAATTTTACTTCGTTCGGGAGCAATGAGAGTTACATAATCTTTAACCTCATTATAAACAATTTCGTCATTGATGTAGATATGTTCAAAAGAAGGGTTGAATATATCTCTCAAAAGGGCAACTGCTCGTCCGGTTTCCTCATAAACCAAAGAAGGAACTTTGACTTTTGAGATCTTGCTCATGTTGTCTTCCCAGCGTTTAACCAAGGTTTTTAATTCGGTATCTAATTCTGCAACTCTTTTGCCTTCTGCAGAAGTGCGAATAATTACTCCGAAATTTTTAGGTTTAATACTTTGGATAAGTTGTTTGAGACGAGAACGTTCTTCGTTCGACTTGATTTTTTGCGATACGGAAACTTTATCAGCGAATGGTATAGCTACAAGGAAGCGACCTGCAAACGATATTTCGGAAGACAATCGAGGCCCTTTAGTCGAAATAGGTTCTTTGGTAACTTGTACTAAAACAGTATCGTCTTTCTTTAAAAAGTCGGAAATAACTCCATCTTTTCCTGTTTCAGCTTCGCGTTGTACTTTCCCAATGGCTGGAAGTTTCTTTTTATCCGTAAGCGCAGCAGTTAAATACTTTTGGATCGTATTGAAATAAGACCCCAAATCTTGATAGTGAAGAAATGCATCTTTATTATATCCGACATCGACAAATGCAGCATTCAATCCGGGCATAATCTTCTTTACTCTGCCAAGGTATATATCCCCGACAGAAAAAGAAATATTTTGCGCTTCCCTTTGTATCTCAACTAATCGTTTATCGTCGAGAATAGCAATGGAAATCTCATTGGGTTGAACATTAATTACAATTTCACTTGTCACAATGTTATGATATTTTTTAGATGATTATGATTACAATGTAATTTAAACATAAAGGTTAAAAGTGCCTTTACTCGCACGTTTAACCTTTAACTTTCAATTAACCAAATAAAGACCGGATTATTTTTTCTTTTTATGTCTGTTCTTTCTCAGTCTTTTTTTGCGTTTGTGCGTAGACATTTTATGTCTTTTTCTTTTTTTTCCGCTTGGCATTGTTATATAAATTTATTAGTAAATACTTTTAGAAATTATTTCTTTTTCTTTTTAGTATCCTTCTTTTCTAAGTTGTTTCTTAAGTTTTCACAGAAATAACGAGAAGGTTTGAAAGTTGGAACAAAACGTTCAGGGATAAGAATGGTAGTTTCGTTTTTGATGTGGCGAGCAGCCTTAGCAGCTCTTTTTTTAACTACGAATGAACCGAATCCGCGAAGATATACATTCTCTCCGTGATTCATTGAGTTCATCACTTCATTCATAAATCCTTCAACCGAAGCAAGGACACTTGCTTTATCTATACCGGTTTGCTTTGAAATTGCATTTACGATATCTGCTTTTGTCATGATTGTTAATTTGTTAAATATTAAATATTTTTTTCTTTTAGGACTGCAAATATACGATTTTTATTATTCATACAAAAAGATTTATTTGTTATTTTTGAAAATTATGAATTGAACACCAAAATATATATTAATTTTGCGCACTATGAGCGAATTTTCTTTCATTAGTCCAAAACTTCTTGACTGGTTCGATAAAAATAAGCGCGAACTTCCTTGGCGCATGACCCAAGATCCTTATAAAATATGGATATCCGAGATTATTCTTCAGCAAACTCGGGTGGTTCAAGGGATGGATTATTATTTAAGATTTATTCAACGGTTTCCGACTATTCAAGACTTGGCAAAGGCAGAAGAACAAGAGGTGCTTAAGTTGTGGCAAGGCTTAGGATATTATTCTCGTGCAAGAAATTTGCATCATACGGCTCAAGTTCTTTTGAATGAATATGGAGGAAAGTTTCCCGAAGACCATAAAGCAATACTTTCTTTAAAAGGAATAGGCGATTATACGGCGGCAGCCATCACTTCCTTTGCTTGGAATATGTCTTATCCGGCTGTAGATGGAAATGTGTTTCGTTTCTTCGCCCGTTTATTTATGATTGACGAGCCGATAGATACTCAAAAAGGGAAAAAACTCTTTACGGATTTGGTTCGTCAAGCAATGGATGAAAAGAGGGCAGGGGATTTCAATCAAGGCACTATGGAATTTGGAGCTTTGCAATGTATTCCTCAAAATCCCGACTGTTCCGTTTGTCCTTTTATGGAGCATTGTTTGGCTTATAAGAATAATTCAATCAGTCATTTCCCTGTAAAAAGAGGAAAAATCAAGACCGAAGAACGCTATCTTTATTACTTTCGCATCAAGCAAGGAGAATATACTTATTTGATTAAGCGAAGCGGTCAAGGTATTTGGAAAAATCTTTTTGAATACCCTATGATTGAGAGTCATGAACCGTTTTCTTTTGAAAATTTGACTCAAAACAAAACTTTCAAAGAACTCTTTTCTCAAGCGGACTTAGACTTTCGATTGATTATTCAAAATAAAAAACATGTTCTCTCTCATCGTGTTTTATATGCCAGTCTTTATGAAGTTCATATCCCGATGGATTTTAATATTATACCTTATTATATAAAGATAAAAGAAAGCGAATTTGAAGACTATCCTGTTCATCGTTTGATGGAATATTTTTAAATAATTCCCAAAATATTTGGTTTATAAAATAAACTAGTTTATCTTTGCAGGGTATTAATCATTTAATTTTATATTTATGGAAACTAAATTCACAGAACAGGAAAGTTTGGCGGTAATTACAGAAATGATTGACCGCGCAAGGCACAACATTCAACAGGGAGCAGGAAATTCAATGATCTTTTGGGGATTCTTTATCGCTTCGATTGCTATTTTGAATATTATTTTGGCATTTCTATTACCTAATCCCAATATGTCGTTTTGGGCATGGACTCTTTGTGTTCCGGGAGTGCTCGTAGATTCTTTTATTCAGAAAAAAACAGACAGGGAAGCCATGATAAAGACTCATGTCGATAAAATAGTTTCGGCAGCTTGGCGAGGTTTTTTCTTAGCAAACGTTTGTTTCCTTGTCATTATCTTCGTTACTGCTTACTTCTTCAAGAATCCTCAATTTTTCTTCTTGATAACTCCTATTATTCTGCTTATGGCAGGTATTGCGGAGATGATAACCTCAGTAGCAACCCGATTCAAACCTTTTATGTGGGGAGCAACAGGAATGTATATTGGTTCAATTTTATGTGTTCTGGCATTCTTTGTGACCAAGGAGATTGTTGTTGTTCAATTCTTGATTTTAGCAACATGTATGATCTTTGGCTTTGTGATTCCGGGTATTAAGCTTAATAAATTAGCAAAAAGTCATGCTTAAAGATTTAGATCCTTTATTACATTCCCAGTTGCGGCTTGCCGTGATGTCCTTATTAATAGGCGTGGAAGAGGCTGATTTTGTTTTTCTTCGCAAGGAAACGAGCGCGACGGCAGGCAACTTGAGCGTGCAAATAGAAAAACTCTCAGAAGCGGGCTATTTGGAAGTCGAAAAAACATTTCAAGGGAAATATCCAAGAACTATTTGTCGGATTACTCCAGCCGGAGTAGATGCTTTTAATCAATATGTAAAAAATATCCGCCAATATTTAAATGTAAAAAGTAAGAAATAACAAGATAAAAGCCACACAAGATTGCTTTATTTACGATTTACGAGTTTAGATTTACGATTTTTTTACATCGAAGATATTTAATTTAAAGAAAAAGTCCCTCTCTTGTGGAGAGGGATATAGGGAGAGGTAAAAAGAAAACTTTATCCTCAAAAAAATAAAGGGAATAAATTTTAAAATAAAGGGTATTTTTCCAAAAATAATAGGAAT
>DAIPZW010000022.1:0-10493 GCA_036781965.1 Bacteroidales bacterium | reverse complement strand
GAGAAAAATAAGTATTTTTTGAAATACGAAAAAAAACTTTACTTTTGTAGAAAGATCTAAATAAAAAAAGAACTACAAAGAAGGGAGTCTATTATATGAAATCTATTTCTAACTTTTTCAACTTATCAACAAATATCCTATTAATAGTTTTTATGCTTTTGCCTGTTAAAGCTCAAGCTTCTCACACAGAATTTGATCCTCTCATGAATCGTTTTGAGCAATTATATTATACACAAGCAACAAAATCTAAGCTTTTAATCGATGAAATGTATCAATTGGCACATAACAATTCCGATAACATATCACTCTTAGCCCGATGTATATATGCAGAAGCCTTGCTTAGTTATGCTCAAGGAAGTATTGATCCTACTTTAACTCCTAGAATAAAAGAGCGAATCACTCTAACCAACAAAGGAAATTATCCTTATGAACATGCTCTTTTGCACTTTTCTTTGGGTTCTCACTTATCTGCAACAGGAAGTTATTCCGAAGCTTTCTCTGCATCCATTGAAGCTTCTGAATCTTTTAAGCAATTAAGTGACAGTCTTATGGTGGCAAAATCATTAAATGTATTAGGAACGATTTGTAGCCACATTAATATGTTCACAATGAGTAAGAATTATTATAAAGAGGCATTAGAATGGATTACACCTGAAAATTCAGAATATTACAGAATAAGACATAATTTTTATCGTCTTGATCTATTGGGAAGTGACATGCACGCAATGATTGATTCTATCAAATTATCTAATTCTATTTTCGAACACAACCAAGATACGAGTATGATGATTAGCTCTTACCTCAATCTTGGAGCTTCTTATTTTAAGATTGGAGAGTTTGATACTGCATTAGATTATTGGAAAAAGTCGGAAGAACTTTTAGAAAAGATAGATAATTCCCGTTTCAATTCTTCACTTTATCAAAATCTCGGTGCTTATTATATCATTTCCGAAAATGATTATGAGCGAGCCTTAGACTATTTCAAACAAAGCCTTCATATCTCTGAAAAAAACAGAAATCTTGTTCATCTATCTTCTCTTTATGATATTATATCCGAGATTTATGATGAAATGAACGATCTGGGAAATGCATATCATTACCTTCGCAAACATCAGGAGTTAAATCAACAATTGATACTTACACCCAAAGCGATGGAAGCTTATCAAGATTATGTATCCACTTATCTTGAAACAACAGAAAATAAATTGACAATAGCCCAACAAGAAATACAAATTCGCAAGCGTCACATTATGGTAATCCTTATGATTGCATTTTCATTAGTTCTTTTGACTATTATTTTTCTGCAACAAAAAAGGAAGAAAGAGATTGAAAACAAAGAACTTTCACAACAATTGGAACATGAGAAAAAAATAAAGCAAATCGAGAAAGAAAAGCAAGAAGAAGTTATTGAAGCAAAAACACGAGAGATCTCTTCTTATTCTCTTTTATTATCGAATAAAAATAATATCCTGAAACAAATACTTGATCTTAACGGACAATTAAAAATGGACAAGAGTCATGTTCATGAAATCTCCAAAAAGGTCGATGAAATCATCAAAAATAACTTCAATTTAGATACGGAATGGACTGATTTTAAGATGCATTTTGATAAAGTTCATCCTCGCTTCTTTGATAAATTAATAGAACATTGCCCTAGCCTGACTGAAAATAACCTTCGACTTTGTGCTTATTTCAAAATTGGGATGTCAACCAAACAGATTGCTCAAATATTACATATTTCCCCTAGCTCAGTTTCTATTAATCGTCATCGATTGAAGAAGAAATTCGGGCTAAATGAAGAAGATGACCTTGATGTTTTTATTCGTAATCTTTAGTGAGTTTGAATCAAAAGTCTCAATCCCCAATCAACTTATAGCCAATGCCACGGACATTCACGATACGGATACGTTCGTCGGCGGAAAGTTTGTGACGAAGCTTAGTAATAAAAACATGCAAGCTTCTGCTGTTGAAAAAACTATCATCTCCCCAAAGTTCTAACAGGAGGTTTTGGGTGGATATTACTTGGTTTTTATTTTCACAGAGGCGTTTTAAAATCTCCGACTCTCGATGAGAAAGAGATTGCCTGATTCCATCATGATCTAAACGTTGTGCAAGTGAATCAAACAGATAGCGTCCAATTTCGAAACGAGTAATTTCTTCTTCCGAAGCAGAAGAATAAGCCCTTCCTACTAAGGCTTTGATACGAATCATCAGTTCTTGCATACCGAAAGGCTTTTTCAAATAATCATTCGCACCAAGTTCAAATCCATGCACAACATCTTGAATAGCAGAACGGGCAGTAAGAAATAATACGGGAGTCTTTTTGTCGGTTTGACGGATTTGTTTAAGCATTTCAAAGCCATCCATCGTAGGCATCATAACATCGGCAACTAAAATATCGGGACGAAGGTCAAAGAAACGTTGCAAGCCGTCTTTTCCGTCTTTTGCCAAATGAATCATAAAGTCGCTTTCTTCCAGCGTATCTTTTATGATTTTCGCCAAAGTCAGTTCATCTTCGACTAGCAATACATTTATTTTGTCTTTAACACTCATAATATTATTATAAAACGGCTTCCTTTTCCGGATTCACTTTCAACTTGAATGTTTCCACCCAACTTTTCTATCATTGACTTTACATAAAATAAACCTAAGCCGTATCCTCTGACTTGTTGCTTATTACCTGTCGGCACACGATAGAATTTATCAAAAATATATTTCAACTTATCGGAAGGAATCCCGATTCCTTGATCGGAAACGGATAGTTTCATTTGATTCTTTTCTTGAGAAACTTTCAAGTTTATGATTGCTTTGTCCGGAGAATACTTAATCGCATTGTCAATCAGGTTGCTTATTATATTACTAAAGTGCGCCCGGTCGGATTGGATGGTCATATCTTCATCTATTTCCAATTGAATATCCAAAGGTTTATCGGCTTTCAACTGATGTTGCTCTATAATAGATTCTAAGAAGGGTTTCAATTTTATTTCTTCCTTATCAATATGTATGGATTTGCGGCGTTCCATACTCATTGAAAGGATTTGCTCGATCATGCCGCTTAATTTCTGAAGTTGTTCTTGGGTTATACTTAAATAATCCTCGCGTTTGTCTTTATCTTCTCCTTGTCCGAAGTTTAATAAAGCATCATTGGCAGCATAAGCAACGGCAACAGGGGTTTTTAATTCGTGAGTAATATTATTCGTAAAGTCTGTTTTCATTTCATCTAAGGTTTTCTGTTTAAGTATTGTCCGAATCAAAAACCAAAAAGAGAATCCCAATAAAATAAGAATAGTCAAAGACGAAAGTAAAATACCACTCATTTGCTTAAATATAGAAAGACCGGTAGGTTCTATATAAACATGAAAAGCATATTCATCATTTATATCATAGATGTATTCATAAAGAATCCAATCTTGCGTATTTATTCCTTCGGGCTTACTCGTTTTTAAGATTTCCTTATCTTCCAAGCAAACAATATTGGTATAGTGTTGAGATTGAATATGTGTACTTAATAGTTCACGACTAACAATACTATCGAAACGTTGAATATTAACCCCTCCTAATACCGCATCCACAGCAGTATGCAATCCTCTTTGGGCTTGCATGCCTATTTGTTCCATTGCTTTGAATGTTTTTCCAACTTTTAGGGAATCATCTTTCGTTGTTCGCTGAGTTTTTTCTTCTCTAATAATTTCCGAGTTCTCTTTTTCTATATATTCTCTGATTTCGGTACGGACAGTATCCGGAGATTCATCTCTACGAAAAGAAATAGAATAAGAAAGACTATTTTCTTCCCCTATTCCGGCTTGTGTCTGCATTTGTCTTATTTTATCTTCGGCTTTGCTTGCACTATCTACTCTTATAAAAAGCTCTATATGATCTGCATTTTTAATCGCAAACATGATATTATTGTCTGTTTGCTCTTCATAACTATGATACATATTGACCAACCAATACATTTGATAGGCAAATATGGCAGACAAAGAAAGAATGACTGCGATAGTTATATATTTGAGAGGTAGTTTCATTTGCTTTTTTCGGAAATAGCCAAACAAAGATACAATCTATTCCCATAAATTCGCTTTTTGATAAGACTAAATAACACTTCGTAAGACTTAGATAAGTTTTCCGCTGGTCTATTCTACTTATCTTTGCCCCAAAATAATAACTATATGAAAACTCTTTTTTTCACGCTCGTCTTATTGCTAATTTCAATCTATGCGATAGCCCAAGAAACGGTTCAAGAGCAAGAACAAGACAGTGATTCTTTTGTCTTGGACAGTATATTTGCCGAACTTCCAGAAGTCTTAGTCATTGGCGAACGTCCTGTTGTAAAAGCGGAAGAAGGAAAATTAGTTTATGATATAGGTCGTTTGGTGGATAATATGGGAATAGATAATGCTTATGATGCAATTAAAGAATTACCCGGTATTATCGAACAAAATGAACAATTAACTTTAGCAGGAAGTGGTGTCCATGTAGTTATTAATGGCAAAGTATCCAGCCTTACAAGCGAGCAATTAATCAATTTATTAAAAAGCACGCCGGTTTCTTTAGTGGAAAAAGCGGAAGTATTGCATGCTTCTCCAGCTCGCTACCAAGTACGCGGTCCGATGATTAATATCATCATAAAGAAAGACAAAGAAGCTTCGCCTACATTGCATGGAGAAATCTTTTCTCAATGGCAACAAAAATATTATGAACGACTGACAGAGCGAGCTAGCCTTCTTTTTTCTTCCGAAAAAGTTTCTTCCGACTTAATCTACTCTTATAGACATAGACGTGGCATAATGACTTTAGAAAAAGAAGCTTTGCATACGGCAAACAACATCGTTCATCCTATTAATCTCTTTGAAGATACTCGATCCAATGGTTCAGGTCATGATCTTCGTTGGGGTATTGATTATTCTTTGTATAATAATCATCAATTAAGTGCGGTTTATACCATGCAGATATTGGATGATTGTAATAAAAACAAGAAATGGGGAGCAGAAGAATCTTTTAATCGGAAAGATGAAGATAACTATTTGCATAATGCTCGCTTAGATTATCATGCAGGTTTTGGATTAGATGCAGGATTTGAGTTTACTTTTTATAAATCCGAAGGGATTCAAAATCTAAAAAGCACATTCAACCATATAGATATTGCTGCCCGATATGATAATCAGCAACGTATCAACAAATGGCGGTTCTATTTAACACAAGAACATATACTTAAAAACAATTGGAAGATTAATTACGGCGGATTCTATACTACCTCAACAGATAATAGCTATCAATATTATTTTGATGCTGAAACAGGAATCTATGATCCTAACAATTCTATGAAATCTCGCAAAAGAGAATATACCATAAACGGGTTTGCCGGATTCGCAAAGAGTTTTAATGAGCGCTTATCTATGGATTTTTCATTAGCTGCCGAACTTTATCATACTCAGGTTTGGGATGAATGGATGTTCTACCCTACTCTTAATTTAACCTACATGATTAATCCCGCACGAATCTGGCAATTCTCTTTTACTAGTAATAAGTCTTACCCTTCTTATTGGGAAATGCAAAATTCTGTTTCCTATATGGGAGTATATACTGAGCTTCAAGGCAATCCCGAACTTAAACCTGCTCAAAAACACGGAGCGACTCTTTCATATATTCTTTATGGGAAATATATCTTTACCGGGTTCTTCTCCCATACCAAAGATTATTTTGTACAAACTCTTTATCAAAAACAAGATGAATTACTCGAAGTTTACAAAACAGTCAATTTCGATTATATTCAACAAGCAGGCGTGCAAGCAACTATCCCTTTTAAAGTGCAAAATTGGCTGAATACTCGTTTAACCCTAACAGGATTATATTCTCATCAGAAAGACAGTCATTTTTGGGACACTTCTTTCGACCGAAGCAACTTTGCTTTTGTGGGAACGATGAATAATACGTTCACTTTCTCCTCCAAACCCGACCTTAAGATGAATATTTCCACATTTTATCAGAGTGGTGCTATTCAAGGAATCTATGATTTGAATCATAGTCTGAATGTCGATGCTTCCTTAATATGGACTTTCGCGAAAGAAAAGGCTCAAATCGTGTTAAAAGGCTTAGATTTATTTGATTCATCAACGATTGATCCCAACATTCGCTTTGAAAACCAACATGTAACTAATCATTTCACAACTTCTAACCGAGGAATTGAACTTTCTTTCCGATATAAATTCGGAAACTACAAAGAAAAGCGAAGAGAAGAGGTTGATAAGTCGAGGTTTAAATAAAAATAAAAGCTAAAAAGTCGGGATTTGAAATGTTAAAAACTTAATTTTGCATAATTCGTCTTATAGAAGTTTTTTTTTGAAGTTTTTCTTTTTTCAAAACGATAATAATGATGTAGATTTGCAGAAAATCTAACAATTAATTATCAGAACTTCAAAATCAATCAGTCATGAACAAGAAAATTAGCTCATCGTTACTTTTAATGGTATGCTTAGTGGCATTTTTTACTAGTTGTAAATCTAGTCTTAAGCCTTTAACAGCTGAGTATGTAAACTCTCAACCTCAACCATTAGAACTAGTTGGAGGAAAAGTTCCTACGACTATTAATGTAACTTTCCCTGAAAAATGGTTTAAGAAAAAAGCAAGTGTAACAGTTATTCCTGTACTTCGTTATGAAGGTGGCGAGTCTTGGGGACATTCTTATGTATATCAAGGCGAGAAAGTAGCCGGAAACGGCCAAGTAATCAATCAAAAGACCGGAGGAAACGCGACTATGCACTCTAGCTTTGATTATGTTCCAGCTATGCGTAATTCGCAATTGTATTTGACATTCAAAGCTAAAATGGGAGATAAGGATATAGAACTTCCTGATGTTATGATCGGAGATGGGGTATTAGCAACTGAAGATTGGGCTAGTGCAACTTCTGAAACTCCTGCTACAGCTCCTGATAAGTTCCAACGTATTATTAAGGAACAATACAATGCTAACATTATGTTCCTTATCCAACAAGCAGAACTACGTTCTAGTGAATTGAAGAAATCAGAAATCAGTGATTGGAAGGGAACAGTAGAAAATGCTGACCAAGCTCCTAATCAAAATGTAAACATTGAAATTTCTGCTTATGCTTCTCCTGACGGAGGATATGAATTGAATGAAAAATTAGCAGGAAGCCGTGAAAAGAATACTGCTAATTATCTTTCTAAAGAAATGAAGAAAGCAAATGTAGATGCTCCTATCAATGCACATTATACAGCACAAGATTGGGAAGGTTTTAAAGAATTAGTGGATAAGTCAAACATCCAAGACAAAGAATTGATTCTTCGCGTTCTTTCCATGTATAATGACTCGGAACAAAGAGAAAGAGAAATCAAAAACATCTCTTCCGTATTCTCTACATTAGCTGAAGAAATACTTCCTCAACTAAGACGTTCTCGTTTAACTGCTAACGTTGAAATTATCGGCAAATCAGACGATGAAATCACGTCATTAGCAAAAAGTAATCCGGGCAGTTTGAATGTTGAAGAGCTTCTTTATGCAGCTACTCTTACTGATGACTTGAACGAACAAGAGCGTATCTATACACAAGTAACTAATTTGTATTACAACGATGCTCGTGGATACAATAACTTAGGAATGGTTCAATACATGAAAGGAAATGCTTCTGCAGCTAAAGCAAATTTCAACAAAGCAAATGAATTAGCAGGATCTCTTCCTGAAGCAAACTTAAACTTAGGATATATTGCTTTGAACGAAGGAAATAAACAAAAAGCAGAAGAATATTTCGGAAAAGCATCCGGAGTAGATGAATTGGAAAATGCAAGAGGTTTGTTAGCTATCATGAATGGAAACTATTCTCAAGCAGTTCAAGCTTATGGCAATACAGCTAGTAACAATGCTGCTTTGGCTCAAATCTTATCTAAAGATTATAATAAAGCTTCCAGCACATTGAACTCTGTTGCACATCCTGATGCAACAACTTCTTATTTGAAAGCAGTTATCGGAGCAAGAACCAATAACTTAAATCAAGTAACAAGCAACATTCAACAAGCAGTTGCTCTAAATCCTGAATTAGCTTCTAAAGCATTGCAAGATGTTGAGTTTTCTAAGTATGTTACTAATACTGATTTCTTAAATGCGATCTTGAGATAATCAAGTATTTATAATAATGGTAAAGGGGTAGGATTTTCCTGCCCTTATTTTTATATCTTTTTTTGCTCAAATGAAAAAAATAACAGCTTGAAATTAACGCTAAAAAAAAGGAATGAATTACCTTTGCGTATTCATTTATCATAGTGGAATCTTTGAAATTTTTGTCAAACGAGAATATTAATCAATGGCAAAGATAGAGTAGACTATTTCTAATTCTTAATTATATATCATCATGGGTGGCTTTTTTGGAACTATCGGAAAGAAAGAATGTATTTATGATTTGTATTATGGGACAGATTATAACTCTCACATGGGCACTAAACGTGCAGGTATGGCAACTTGGACAGAAGAAAGTTTCAGCCGTTCTATTCATAGTTTAGAAAACTCTTATTTCCGCACTAAATTTGAAAATGAATTAGACCGATTTACGGGCAAGTCCGGCATAGGAATCATTTCCGACACAGACCCTCAACCGATGGTTATGAATTCTCACTTAGGAAAATACGCTGTAGTTACCGTTGCTAAAATTAACAACCTAGATGAATTAGAAAAAGAACTGATTGACAATGGACGTGCCTTTACAGAATTAAGTTCAGGACAGACAAATCCTACGGAATTAATTTGTTATTTGATTGATGCCGGTAAAACTTTTGCCGAAGGAATCGAAAACGTTTTCAATAAAGTAAAAGGTTCTTGCAGTTTATTGATTCTAACGACCGATGGAATTATTGTCGCCCGAGATAAAATGGGACGTATTCCTGTTATTATCGGCAAAAAAGAAGATACGGCCTATTGTATTTCCAGTGAACCTTGCGGTTTTCCAAACTTAGGCTATGAAATTGTTTATAATCTTGGCCCGGGAGAAATAATGCACGTCACGGCTGATGGTTATACGCAACTTAGAAAACCCAATAAAAAGAAACAAATTTGTTCTTTCCTTTGGGTATATTATGGATACCCTGTTTCCGAATATGAAGGTATTAATGTTGATTCAGTACGCTTCTTAGGTGGAGAAAGTATGGCGAAAGAAGATAATTTACAAGCAGACTTCGTTGCCGGAATTCCGGATTCGGGTGTAGGTCATGCCTTAGGATATGCCGTAGGGAAAGGGGTTCCTTACAAAAGAGCATTTATAAAATATACTCCGACTTGGCCTCGTAGTTTTACTCCTTCAAGACAGGAACAGAGAGAGTTTATTGCTAAGATGAAGCTTATTCCAAACAAAACTTTATTGAAAGATCAGCGGATTATCTTTTGCGATGACTCTATTGTTCGCGGAACTCAATTGCGCGATAATGTGAATATTCTTTATCATTATGGTTGTAAGGAAGTTCACATGCGGATTGCTTGCCCTCCCCTACTTTATGCTTGCGAATATCTTAATTTCACGGCTTCCAAATCAACGATGGAACTGATCACTCGCCAGATTATTAAACGTTTAGAAGGGGAAGACGGTAAAAATCTAGAGCTTTATCGGACAACAGGAACTCCGGAATACAATCATTTGGTGGAAGAAATAAGAAAAGAGCTTAATATAACTACCTTAAAATTCAACAGTCTTGAAAATTTAGTCAAAGCCATCGGTCTTCCTAAAGAAGAGCTTTGTACCCATTGTTGGGATGGCTCAAGTTGTTTTGATTGATAAGAAAAATATATTACTCCCATAGTAAGTAATGAAAAATCTGATTTGAACAGATTCAATTATTATTTTAAAACAAAAAGGCTACCTTCTCAGGCAACCTCTTTCTGTAAAATCCAAAATTAGTTAAGGCTTTAGTTCACGTATTTACATAGACACAATTAATATAGACTTGTAGTTTTGGGTTTACATTCAATATAAGTTTATTGAATTTCACTATACAAAAGTACAACCTTTATTTTACATATTACGTATAATTTTTGACAAGTCGAATTTGCATTTAAGTTTTTTTTGTCATTTTTTGAAACAATATATGCAATACACAAGCAAATATTGTTAATCTTTTGGCGAAAAGGCACTATTGGACAGGAAAATGTAAAGAAAGAAAAATTAATCTAGCTGTTTATCAAAGAGATGTTCAACATATTCTCTTTGAGTATTCAAGAATTCAGCTTGTTTTTCTTCACCGGATTGAGTAATAAGTGTAGATTGTTTTTTTATAGAAGCAAACCATTTCTTTTGAATATCTATTATATCCCGACCATTCATATTGACGGGTATAATGGTATTAATCCAAATTCGAATTAATTCTTCATTATCAAATCGGATATAAGATGAGGTGGATGAAATATCAAAAAAAGAAAGATAAATATTATTTTTTGAGCCTATTTTATTTTTTCCTGTCTGAGTAATTATATAAGTAGTATCAATAATATCTTTTAA
>DAIPZW010000021.1:0-10569 GCA_036781965.1 Bacteroidales bacterium | reverse complement strand
ATTATCTTTGTATCCATATAGTCGAATGTGGAGGCTAAAATGAGAATCAAAACTATTGCGCTACTATTATTAATTATTTCTATCCTAACATCTTGTAAGAAAGACAATCCGGATAGTTATTTCATTATTTCGGGTTCACTATCGAATCTGGAAAATGGCGAACTTCGCTTTGAATATACCCATTCTTCCTCCTTTTTTATTGATACGGTCGCTATCGACAAAGGTCATTTTGAATATAAAAACCAATCGGATACATTAAAGGATATTACGATTCGTATAAGTGATACTTCTACTTGGTTTACTGTTTGGGCAAAAAATGGAGATGTCCTAAAAATAACGGGAGATGTTCAGTATCCCGGACTAATTGAAGTGTCCGGAGGGGAAATAAACGATCATTTGACTAAATTCAAGAACGATAATAAAGAAACTATCCGGAAGATTCAGGATTTGAAAGATCAATTGGATTTTAATCGGGAAGAAAATTTAATTTCCCAATCGAATACGGATAATTACACCGAAGTTATTCACTTGGAACAGATATTGAAAGATCAAGCATTGACGTTTATTCAAGATAATCCGGGTTCGTTTGCTTCTTTAATCCTAATACAAGATTATGTATTGGGGCGGGAAAATGTTTCTTCGATACTTCCTTATTTGAAAGAAATGGACGAATCGGTCAAAGGAACGGCTTTATATACCCAAATAAGTAAAATCGTCAATAATTTAGGGCGAACAGCGGAGGGAAATCCGGCACCGGATTTTTCTGTAACCGACATAAAAAACGATACGCTTAGCCTAAAGTCTTTTGAGGGCAATTATCTGTTGATGACTTTTGCGGAAAATGAAAAAGATACTTGTATTTCTTATTTGGATAAGCTCAAGAAACTTTACGAAGAGGATAAAAAATTTCCGTTGAATGTTTTGACTTTCACGTTGGAAAGGGATACTTTTCAATGGGAAGGATTTCCACGCGGAACCAAAAGTCATTGGCATCAAGTAATTGAACCTATGGGATGGAAATCCGAAATCCCTACTATTTATAACGTGATTTCCGTTTCGGATAATTATTTAATCGATAAAAAAGGAAGGATAATAGGACATAATCTAGAACCTGATAGCATCAAAAAAATAATAAAGAATTAGTCTTAAGACTTAGAACCAACAACCCCTTAACTAGAACCTTATGTTAGTCAAAGTTTTTGCGGCAGCCGTGCAAGGTGTCGATGCAACTCTCATTACTATTGAAGTAAATTGTGGTCGTGGAATTAAATTTTTCCTCGTAGGTCTTCCCGACACTAGTATTAAAGAATCGCACGAACGGATCATTTCTGCTTTGAGCGTTCATGGAATGAAATTTCCCAGAAATCAGATTGTAGTTAATATGGCTCCTGCCGACATTCGTAAAGAAGGTTCGGCTTATGACCTTCCTTTAGCGATAGGAATACTCGCTGCTGCCGAAAAAATCAAAGCAGATAAACTAAATGAGTATATGATTATGGGAGAACTCTCTTTAGACGGGGGGCTAAAACCGGTGAAAGGAATGCTTCCCATAGCAATTAAAGCCAAAGAAGAGGGATTTAAAGGGATTATCCTGCCGAAAGAAAATACACGAGAAGCAGCAGTCGTAGCAGGTCTGGAAGTTTACAGCGCAGAAAACTTAATTGATGTGATACGTTTCTTTAACGAGGAAAGAGAACTGGAACGTGTAGAAGTTGATCCTCGCAAAGAATTTTTTGAAAACCAATCCTTAATAGATTGTGACTTCTCGGACGTGAAAGGACAGGAAAACGTGAAAAGAGCTATGGAAGTAGCTTGCGCAGGAGGGCATAATTTATTATTAATCGGGGCTCCGGGCGCAGGAAAAAGCATGTTAGCCAAACGTATTCCGTCTATACTTCCACCGCTAACCCTTAGAGAAAGCTTAGAAACTACGAAAATACATTCCGTTGCAGGGAAAATAAATCATAACGGCTCTTTAATTGCCATAAGACCCTTTCGTAGTCCTCATCATACCATTTCAAATGTTGCAATGGTTGGAGGAGGCAGCTACCCACAACCGGGAGAAATAAGTTTAGCTCATAATGGGGTTCTTTTTTTAGATGAAATAGCTGAATTTAATAAGAACGTATTGGAAGTTTTAAGGCAGCCGCTTGAGGATAGAAAGATTAGTATTTCACGTGCAAAGTTCACGATTGAGTACCCTGCTAGTTTTATGTTGATAGCTTCCATGAATCCTTGCCCTTGTGGACATTACAATAATCCGAATAAAGATTGTTCATGCCTACCGGCTCATGTACAAAAATATTTAAATCGTTTGTCCGGGCCCTTATTGGATAGAATTGATATACAAGTCGAGATAGTTCCGGTTCCCTTTGAGGATATTTCAAACACACAAGCTTCGGAATCGAGCGAAGAAGTAAGAAAACGGGTAATAGAAGCGAGAAAGATTCAGCAAGAACGATTTTCTTCGGAAGAAAGTATCTATTCCAATTCGCAAATGAATACTCGATTATTGCATAAGTACGCTCAACCGGACAAAGAAGGTTTACTTTTATTGAAAAATGCGATGGATAAACTTAAATTATCGGCTCGTGCTTACGATCGTATCTTGAAAGTGGCAAGAACCATTGCGGACTTGGAACAATCAGAACGAGTTCTTTCCCATCATGTTAGCGAAGCTATCAGTTATCGTAATTTAGATAGAGAAAGTTGGGCAGGATAATGTATCCTGCCCATACTGAATTTCTATTTTTCTTTTCCCAACAGTCGATTAAATTGGGCGGGATCGTTCATAATCTCAATGGCTTTGTGAAGAGATTCGTTTTCCGTATTAATCACTTGGTAATATTCATTCATATCCCAAAAGTTATTAACGACAATGGCTTTTATTTGTGTCCTTATTATAGTATTGGAAGGATCAATAAGCTTTGCAATTGCCTCTTCATCATACTCCGGCAGCGATTCGTCTTTTGTTCTTTCTTCTTCATATAGTTTGATTATATCTTGAAGCATTGTATCGGTAACCTTGAAGCGTTTATTAAAAGTTTCAAAGTCCGGATAGGATTTTGTGTACTGCTCTCTGTTTTTATCAACCAGATTTCTGACATATTTATTGATCGTACCGGTCGCTAAAAGCACTCTATGAAACTCTCCCATACGAGTAGTGTCCAAAGGAACAAAGTAATCCGGCATAATTCCGCCTCCGCCGTAAACGATACGGTGATTAACCAAAGTATTAACCTTCAAAGAGTCCGGAAAATGGATACTATCCGCGTGCATTAACTCTCCTGAGTTAAAACGGTTGATTAAATCTTTTTCATATCCTTTCATATCGCCCTCTTCATAAGGCTTTTGGATAGATCTTCCCGAAGGAGTATAGTAACGAGATACAGTTAAATGAATTTCCGAACCATCTCCTAATGGAATCGGACGTTGTACTAATCCTTTTCCAAAGGTTCTTCTTCCAACTATTACGGCTCTATCCCAATCTTGTAGAGCTCCTGAAAGAATTTCACTCGCTGAAGCCGAATATTCATCGACCATTACGATCGTTTTCGTATTTAATAATGAACCATTCGCAGATGCTGTATAGTTTTCCCTTTTGAAATGAGCGCCTTGAGTATAAGTTATCAACTCTTTCTTTTTCAAAAATTCATTTGCTATATAAACAGCCGTATGTAAATAGCCTCCTCCATTACCTTGCAGGTCTAAAATCAGGTTTTCCATTCCTTCTTCTTTAAGCTTAAGGACTGCTTCAATAAATTCATCATGAGAAGTTGAAGCAAAACGGTTCAATTTTATATATCCTGTTTTATCATCTATCATATAAGCAGCATCTAAACTATGAATAGGTATTTTGTCCCGAACAATTCGGAAAGGAATTAATTTAGGATTATTACCTCGTTGAACAGAAACGTTAACAACCGTACCTTTCTTGCCTCGAAGTCGCTTCATAATATCGGAATTTTTCATTTTAACGCCCGCAATCAAAGTATCATCTACCATAATGATACGGTCGCCTGCTAATAATCCGACTTTTTCGGAAGGACCTCCCGATATAACCTGAACAACATACAATGTATCGGTTGCCTTATTGAATTGAATCCCGATTCCATCGAAGTTTCCTTGCAAAGGTTCTGTTTTTTCTCTTACTTCTTCCGCTGTTAAGTAAGACGAATGAGGATCCAACTTATCTAATATTGCACGTACTACGTCTTCTGAAAAAGTTTCCTTGTTTATGGTATCTACATATAGTTGATCTATAACAGAAAGTGTTCTGAATATTTTTTCATATTCGGGATCTACTCTTTTTTGTCCGAAAGTACAAGAAATTAGAGTGAGACAAAAAAGAAAGATAAATGACAAATGTTTCATTTTCATATTTGTTTTTTATTTGTAATCATTGATTTGCAATCCTGCAGGCACAAATTGATCGACATCCTTACCATAAGAGAGCAGTTCTCTTACTATAGAAGAACTTATATGGGTATGTCTTGGTTCTGTAAAGAGAAGAAAAGTATCTATATTGGCTATTTCACGATTTACGTCTGCTATGTTCTTCTCATATTCAAAGTCATTTATTGAACGTATGCCTCGTAAAATAGTTTCTGCACCTATTTCTTTTGCAAAGTCTACAGTTAATGAATCATACGCCTGAACAAATACGCGAGGATTATCCTTAAAAAGTCGATTCATCATTTCTAATCGTTGTTCTAAAGTAAAATACGTCTTTTTATTCGCATTAACTCCAACAGCAATGACAATTTCATCGACTAAATTCAGTCCGCGTTCAATTAAAGAAAGGTGTCCTAAAGTAAAAGGATCGAAAGTTCCAGGAAACAAGGCTCTTCTTTTCATTATATATCCTCTTCTACAACCAAATTATTAATAATAAATTGTTGTCTTTCCATTGTATTCTTGCCCATATAGAACTCCAACATTTTTTTAACCCCGTCTGATTTCTTTAAAGACACCGGATCTAAACGGATGTCCTTTCCAATAAAGTTTTTAAACTCTCCGGGCGATATTTCTCCTAATCCTTTGAATCGTGTAATTTCAGGATTTGGATTTAATTTCTCTACTGCTTCCAATCTTTCCTGTTCTGAATAACAATAGATGGTTTCTTTTTTATTTCTTACACGAAACAAAGGTGTTTGTAATATAAAAACATGATTATTACGTATAAGATCGGGAAAAAACTGAAGGAAGAAGGTGATCGTTAAAAGGCGAATATGCATACCATCAACGTCCGCATCTGTAGCAATAATGACTTTATTGTATCTTAAAGTCTCCAAGCCGTCTTCTATATTAAGCGCAGCCTGAAGCAAATTAAATTCTTCATTCTCGTAAACAATTTTTTTAGTCAATCCAAAGGTATTTAAAGGTTTTCCTCTTAGACTAAAGACGGCTTGATAGTTCGGATCTCTACTTTGAGTGATTGAACCGCTGGCTGAATCCCCTTCCGTGATGAAGATACAGGTCTCATCCAAGTCTTTTCCTTTCGTATCATTATAATGAACCCTGCAATCCCGCAGTTTACGGTTATGAAGATTGGCTTTCTTAGATAGTTCTTTCGCTTTTTTGGTTACCCCTGCAATGGCTTTACGTTCTTTTTCCGAATCCGTAATCTTTTTCAACATTACCTCAGCCGTTTCAGAGTTTTTATGCAAGAAATTATCTAATTCTTTCTTTATAAAGTCACTAATAAACTTATTAACCGTAGGTCCATTAGGTCCCATATCTTTAGAGCCTAGTTTGGTTTTTGTTTGCGACTCGAATACCGGTTCTTCTACCTTAATTGCTATTGCAGCTGATATACCCATTCGGATGTCTGAGTATTCAAACCCTTTATTGTAGTATTCTTTTATTACACGTCCTATAGATTCTTTAAAAGCGGTTAGGTGAGTTCCCCCTTGCGTCGTATTTTGTCCATTGACAAAAGAATAATATTCTTCGCCATATTGGTTAGAGTGAGTAATAACTACTTCGATGTCATCCCCTTTTAAGTGAATAACCGGATAAAGAGGGTCGGTAGTCATCACATCGTTTAACAAATCGACCAATCCATTACGAGAATGGAAACGTTTGCCATTATAATTGATAATTAATCCCGAATTAAGATAGACATAATTCTTTAATAAACGTTCAATATACTCATCTCTAAATTGATAGCCCTTGAATATTTCTTCGTCAGGAATGAAATTTACAAAAGTTCCATTAGCTTGGTCGGAAGTAGTCTCGGCAGGACTTTCAATTACTTTACCTTTACTAAATTCTACTTCTTTGGTTTTTCCGTCACGATAACTTTGTATAAGCATATAAGAGGAAAGAGCATTAACAGCTTTAATACCTACCCCATTCATCCCAACAGATTTTTTAAACGCTTTAGAATCATACTTGGCTCCGGTGTTCATTTGGGAAGCGACATCTACTATCTTTCCTAAAGGAATACCACGACCGTAGTCTCTAACTGTTACTACGCCCGAATCAATGGTAATATCGATTGATTTTCCATATCCCATCATGTATTCGTCCATCGCATTGTCCAATACTTCCTTCAAAAGCACATAAATTCCATCATCAAAGAAAGTTCCATCCCCTAGTTTTCCGATATACATACCGGGTCTTAGGCGAATATGCTCATCCCAAGACAGGGTTTTTATATGATCTTCGTCGTAATTAGTAATTTGTCCGTTCAGATTCTCGTTTAATTCGTTCATGCTTCTTTATAAATAATAATCTTTTTCGTTTGTTTTTAGATATGCTTAAGAAAAGCTCGTCGAGTCCGTACATGAGGGGCATCAAATAGTTCCCATTGCGATTGCATCTTGGTATTTGTTTCCAATTCCGGGTTACTTTCAGCAAACTTATATCCGTTTTTCTTAAACAACGGCATTAGGTCATAAAACATCAAAGCGTTTACTCCTTTTCCCTGGTAATCGGGATGTATTCCTATAATATATAGATCTACAACATCGTTTTTCCCATATAATGCCTTTAATAAATGTATCCATCCGAAAGGGAAAAGACTCCCTTTTGCCTTTTGTAATCCTTTAGAAAGACTCGGCATCGCCAATCCTATCCCGACTATTGAATTATCTTCTTCTTTAACCACCACAGTAAGTAGTTCTAATCGAATCATCGGGATATACATTTTCACATAATAATCAATCTGTTTGGATGTAAGTTCCGAATATCCGTAAAGAGGTCGGTAAGCTTCGTTCCACAGCTCAAAAATTTTCCGAGCATAAGGCATTACCTCCTTGACTTTTTTGAACTTTAATATCTTAAGTCCCTGTTTTTGCATTACTATAGGGGCAATACGAACAAATCGTTCGGGAGTTTCTTCAGGAAGATGTATTAAAAATTCGTGCCAATCCTGATCTTGTCCAAAACCTAAGCCTAAAATGTGTTTTTCATAGTAAGGATAATTATACGAAGTAGAGAAAGTACTTATCAAATCAAACCCTTTGGTCAATAATCCCTCATGATCCAAATCCGTAAAACCTAAAGGTCCCTGAACTCCATTCATTCCTTTTTCTTTCGCCCATTTTTCTATCGCATCAAATAGAGATTTTGAAACTTCCTCATCATCAATAAAATCACAAAAACTGAAACGAGCATATTTCTGTTCCCAAATTTCATTGGCTCTATGATTAATAATTCCGGCTATTCTACCAACAATTTTCCCTCCCTTATAGGCTAAGAAATAAATAGCCTCGCAAAATTCGAAGGCTGGGTTTTTTTCCGATGAAAGCGTGTTTATTTCATCGGATATAAGCCCCGGCACATGATATTTATGGTTTTTGTATAATTCTATATTAAACTTAACAAACTTCTTCAATAAAGATTTATTTGTTACTTCTCTTATTTCTATTGGCATTGGATACTTTTCTTTATTTTTCTTTTTTTTGAGGGATAAGCATGCAAATATATAATCTTTTTCGTAATATTGCAAAAAAATAAACGGATATGAAAATAGTAATTTTAGACGGATATACCCTAAACCCGGGGGATTTAAGTTGGGAAAATATGAAAAATTTAGGTGATTGTATTATTTATGATCGCACATCACCCGATGAAATTATTTCAAGAGCCAAAGATGTTGAGATTTTGATTACCAATAAAATAGTACTTACTGAAGCAATTATGGATAATCTCCCTCATTTAAAATATATCGGGGTATTAGCTACGGGATATAATGTAGTAGATGTGGAAGCCGCTACGAAAAAAGGAATAGTGGTTACTAACATTCCGGCATATAGTACGAATTCCGTCGCGCAACAAGCTTTTGCTCTTCTACTTACTATAACCAATCAAGTAGAATATCACTCACAAGAAGTAAAAAAAGGGCGTTGGTCGGCATGTTCGGACTTTGCCTTTTGGGATAAACCACTTATCGAGCTGGCAGGACTTACTTTAGGCATCATCGGTTTCGGACATATTGGAATACAAGTTGCTCGAATTGCTCAAGCTATGGGGATGAATGTAATTACTTCCTCTTCTAAAACTCAATACGAACTTCCCGAAGGTGTAAAAAAAGTAGATGCCGACACTTTATTCACTATTTCCGATGTGATTAGTCTGCATAGTCCGCTCACTCCCGAGACAAATTTAATGATTAATCAGAAACGTTTGGCGCAAATGAAGAAGACTTCCATCCTTATAAATACTGCACGGGGAGGTTTAATAGACGAAGCTGCCTTGGCAAAAGCACTTAATGAGGAATCTATCTATGCTGCCGGCGTAGATGTCCTTTCTACCGAACCACCCGCTAAGGATAATCCACTATTATCGGCAAAGAATTGTTATATATCTCCGCATGTAGCTTGGGCTACACTAGCCGCACGCAAACGTTTAATGGATATTGCAGTCGCCAATGTCGAAGCTTTTATTGATGGTAAAGCTCTTAATCGGGTGAATAAGGGGTAAAGCAAGATTTTTTCCTTATAAATAGTTATTTCAATAATATTTCCTTATCTTTGTAATTGTGTAAAAACCCACAATTAACATTGATTTATTGCTTTAATTATGAATATAAATACAATTATAACCAGAAACTCAGATTCTATTCTGAAAGAAATCGCAAATAAAGTAAAGGAAAGACGATTGGAAGAAAACTTAACACAAAAAGCCTTTGCAAAACGCGCCGGAGTAGGATATGATACCTATCGTAAGTTTGAAAATACCGGAGAAATTACTCTTCGCAACTTATTATTATGTGCTATTGCCTTGGATGACGTAGAGGATTTTAAGAATCTATTTACAAAAAAATCATATCAAAGTTTAGACGAATTATTGAAAGAACAAGAAGTTAAAAAAAGAAGAAGGGGATCGCGCAATGAATGAAATAAAGTTAGTAGAAGTCTTTATGAATAAAGAAAAAGTCGGAAGAATAGCAATGACACCCGATTTTCTTGGTGCTTTTGAATATGATCCCGCCTATTTATCATCCGGAAATTCTATTTCACCATTTAATCTTCCCCTTAGACAAGGAGTTTTCATAGCTAAACGCACTCCTTTCAATGGAAATTTCGGAGTCTTTGACGATAGTTTACCTGATGGTTGGGGAAGTCTTATTCTTGACCGTTATCTTAAAATTAAAGGAGTTGAACTTGCCAAACTAACTCTTCTGCAAAGACTAACTTTAGTCGGAAATTCCGGTCGTGGAGCTTTGGAATACCGACCTGACCACAGTAATTCCACATCTGATGAAGTCATTAACTTTGATAATTTGGCAAATGAAGCCGAAAAAATCCTAACTACTAATTATGAGGGAGATTCTTTGGATACTTTATATAAATATGCCGGTTCTTCGGGCGGAGCTAGACCTAAGATTTTTGTAAAAATAGAGGGAAAAGAATGGCTTGTTAAGTTCAAAGCAACAATAGACCCTGCAAATGTGGGAGAAATAGAGTATAACTATTCCTTACTTGCCAAAAAATGCGGAATTAATATGCCCGAAACAAAATTATTTGAGGGAAAATATTTTGGAGTAGAGAGATTTGATAGAACTTCTCAAGAAAAAATTCATACTATTAGTGCAGCCGGTTTATTAAATGCCGATTATCGGGTTCCAAGTCTGGATTATGCAGATTTATTACAGTTATGTCATGTCCTTACAAAGAATATGGAAGAAGTTTATTCTCTTTTTCGGCAAATGATCTTTAATGTAGCCATCAAAAATCGCGATGATCACGCTAAAAACTTCTCTTTCCAGTTGATTAATAACGAATGGAAACTTTCTCCCGCCTATGATCTTCTGCCAAGCTCCGGATTTAATGGTTTTCATACAACGACTATTAATAATAATGGAGAACCCACTCTCAAGGATATTATGACTGTTGCGGAAAAAGCCGGACTTAACAAACAACGAGCAACGGAAATAATCCAAGAAATAAATACATTTGTTGCGGAATAAGCGTAATTTTTTCAACACAAAGTTCATTTCCAAAACTTCCCCTACTATCTTGAAATAAAGAATCTTTATTCTCGAAAAAATAAAGGGTATTTTAAAATTTTGTAACTATTCAGCCGCGAATATAAGCATAAAATCTAGATTTACAGATA
>DAIPZW010000020.1:0-10844 GCA_036781965.1 Bacteroidales bacterium | reverse complement strand
ATCATCACCGCGATAATGTTGCTGAATAATCTGAGCTTTTCGCTGCAACGGTGCGAGAAAGGATTTTGAAAAAAAGTTTATTTTACTTTGTTTACAATAGCTTTGAATGCTTCCGGATGATTCATGGCTAAGTTTGCCAATACTTTACGGTTAATTTCGATACCATTTTTGTGCAAAGCTCCCATTAGGCGAGAATAAGACATTCCTTCTAAGCGAGCTGCCGCATTGATACGTTGAATCCAAAGTGCGCGGAAGTTACGTTTTTTATTTTTACGGTCACGGTAAGCATAAGTTAGACCTTTTTCCCATGTATTTTTGGCTACAGTCCATACATTTTTTCTTGCTCCGTAATACCCTCTCGTTAATTTAAGTATTCTTTTTCTTTTAGCTCTTGAAGCTACGTGATTTACTGATCTAGGCATAATTAAAATGTGTTGTGAAAGTCAGCGCCGCTATTATTACGGTCTTTTTGGCTGAAATTCTGTTAATAAAATCTTTTGAAAATCTCGGCAAATTTATTTCAATGCTAATAATTTCTTAACATTCGTTTCGTCTGACTTGTGAAGTACTGAAACATGAGTTAATCTGCGCTTTTGCTTTTTAGTCTTCTTAGTTAAGATGTGACTTTTAAAAGCGTGTTTTCTTTTGATTTTTCCTGTTCCGGTAAGAGTAAATCTTTTTTTAGCACCGGAATTAGTCTTCATTTTAGGCATTGTACATTAATATTTTATAGTTATACTTAGCAGGTCTTTCGACCATTTTATTTATTCTTGTTCGTTTTCGTTTGCTTGCTCTTTCTTTTCAGAGTCATTCTTCACTTTAGGCTTTTGCTCTTGTGGCTTATCGGCAGGCTTAGCAACTTTTGCCTTTTTAGGAGCCAACATAATAATCATTTTCTTTCCTTCTAATGAAGGTAATGACTCTACTTTCCCATAATCCTCTAAATCATTTGCAAAACGAAGCAATAAAACTTCTCCTTGTTCTTTGAAAAGAATTGAACGTCCTTTGAAGAATACATAAGCTTTCACTTTTGCACCTTCTTCCAAGAATGATTTCGCATGCTTTAGTTTGAAACTATAGTCATGATCGTCAGTTTGAGGACCGAACCTAATTTCTTTCACCACAATCTTTACAGACTTGGCTTTCTGTTCCTTTTGACGTTTCTTCTGCTGATACAAAAACTTTTGATAGTCAGCAATCCTACAAACAGGAGGAACAGCAGTCGGCGAAATTTCTATGAGGTCTAATTGTTGATTTTGAGCTAATCTCAAAGCTTCTTGAATGGAATAAACTCCTGTTTCAACATTTTCTCCTACTACGCGGACTTCTCTAGCCCGAATCTTTTCATTAACCTTATATTGATCTTTAAGGCTATCTTTTACTACTCTACCAATCGCCATACATTATTTTATTGCCATTCATTCATTTGTTTTTGGACTTCTTTATTCAAAAGTTCGGCAAAGGTAGTAATTTTCATCGAACCAACATCACCTTCGCCTTGTTTTCTTACAGAAATCTCATTACTCTCTGCTTCTTTTTCCCCAACAATCAATAAATAAGGGATTTTTTTCAGTTCGTTGTCTCGGATCTTACGCCCTATTTTTTCATTTCTATCATCTATGATAGCACGAACTCCTTGCCTACGAAGTTGTTTAACCGCATCTTCGGCATAATCATTAAACTTCTCACTGATAGGAAGTATAACAGCTTGATCGGGAACTAACCAAAGAGGAAATTTTCCGGCAGTATGCTCAATTAGAACAGCCACAAAGCGCTCCATAGAGCCAAAAGGCGCACGATGAATCATTACCGGACGGTGTTTTTGATTATCGGCTCCTATATATTCTAGTTCAAAACGTTCGGGTAAGTTATAATCGACTTGGATAGTACCTAATTGCCAACGACGACCTAAGGCATCTTTGACCATAAAATCTAATTTAGGTCCATAAAAAGCAGCTTCGCCCAATTCTACACGAGCATTCACTCCTTTTTCTTTACAGACTTCGATGATAGCTCTTTCTGCTGCTTCCCAATTCTCTTCCGAACCGATATATTTTTCTTTATTATTCGGATCACGCAGAGAAATTTGAGCTTCATACTCAGTAAAGTTCAACGCACGGAAGATAATATGGATAATCTCCATAACCTTTACAAATTCATCTTTCACTTGTTCAGGCGTACAAAAGATATGTGCATCGTCTTGAGTAAAACCTCTCACACGAGTCAGTCCATGCAATTCTCCACTTTGCTCATATCTATAAACCGTTCCGAATTCTGCCAAGCGCAAAGGAAGTTCTTTATAAGAGTGAGGGAAAGCTTTATATATTTCGCAATGATGCGGACAGTTCATCGGCTTCAATAAAAATTCTTCTCCTTCTTCCGGAGTATGAATCGGCTGGAAAGAATCTTTTCCATATTTAGCATAGTGACCGGAAGTAACGTACAACATCTTGTTTCCAATATGCGGAGTCATTACTTGTTGATAGCCATATTCTAATTGTATTTGTTTCAGAAAGTCTTCCAATTTCAAACGAAGAGCAGTACCTTTAGGCAACCAAAGAGGCAAACCTTGTCCTACTTTCTGAGAAAAAGTAAAGAGTTCCATTTCTTTTCCGATCTTACGATGGTCGCGCTTCTTAGCTTCTTCCAATAAAACTAAATATTCATCCAATAGTTTTTTCTTTGGAAATGTGATTCCATAGATACGAGTTAATTGTGGGCGCTTTTCATCGCCTCGCCAATACGCACCGGCTACGGACATTAATTTAATTGCCTTGATATAAGAAGTATTTGGCAAGTGAGGCCCACGACAAAGATCCGTGAAACCTCCTTGAGTATAAGTCGTTATCGTTCCATCCTCTAGTTCTGAGATAAGCTCTGTCTTATAAAACTCATTACGTTCTTCAAACATTTTCAAAGCATCTGCTTTCTTAATATCAGCACGACAGATTTGTTCTTTTCGGGAAACTAATTCCTGCATTTTCTTTTCAATCACAGGAAGATCAGAATCTTTTATAGCAACTCCCTCTCCCGGATCTACATCATAATAGAAACCATTTTCTATGGCAGGACCTATACCAAATTTAATACCCGGATATAGTTCTTGAAGAGCTTCTGCCATCAAGTGAGCAGAAGAATGCCAAAAGGCATGTTTCCCTTCTTCATCATCCCATTTATATAGTTTGATAGATGCATCTTTATTAATAGGACGAGATAAGTCCCACGTCTCTCCGTCTATACTAGCTGCTAAAACATCCTGAGCTAAACGAGGACTAATACTTTCTGCAATTTGCATTGCAGTGGTTCCTTTTTCATACTCACGTACGGAACCATCCGGAAATGTTATTTTTATCATACGATTATTTTGAATCAAATACCTAAACCTATGAATAGGCTTTTATTTTATTTGCTCCAATATCCATATATCGGAAAATTCAGGAGCATAATCTCTTTTTATTCTATCTCTGAATGTTCGAGCATCGCTTTTCATTTCAAAAGTAGCCAAGATCACTCGATACATATTTCTTTCATTTTGAGCTAAGGTTGGAGAATAACCTCTCGACTCCATTCTTTCTTTTAATGAAGTAGCATTGGTTCTATTACTAAAACTACCAATCACTACACTATAAGTATTTACAGAAGGTCCACTGATAGTAGTTAATTTTTCTTTTGGAGCAACAGGTTCTTCTACTTCTATTACTACTGCTTTTTCTACCGGAGTAACTTCTTCTACTACATAAACAGAGGTTTGAGGTTTCTCTTTTGCAGCTTCATAAGAAGCGTGCATATTTTCTTGACTGGATTTACAGCCGGTTAATGCTAACAATCCAATTAAAATAATACTTGATACTAGGGTGTACATTTTCATAACTATGCGTTTTTATAATTTACCGAACAAAAATACAGTATAAATACGATATACAATAAAATAATTCAAAAAAAATATTCAATCAAAGTTTATCTTCAAGCAAATAAGTCTTGTTTTTCAGAAATTCGCCCAATTCTTTTATTCCTTTATACTCGGCTAATTCCTCCGGCATGATAGGATCTCCGAATACTAAATCCATTGCCTTTCCTTTTTTATTAGCTAATTCATGACAAAGGCGAACAGTTCGCAATCTCCAATCGATTTTCCCTAAGTTATAGAAGAATTTGGAATTTCTTCCGCTGATATATACCGGAACGACAGGAACATTCGCTTTTTGAATCAGTTTAATAACTCCTTCTTGCCATTCTCTGTCTCGAAGCTTATTGTCCTTTTCAGGATTAGATATAGCACCCGCAGGAAAGAATCCCAAAGAATTCCCTTTCTTTATGTGGGAAATACATTCTTTCACTCCTGCCAAGCTTGATTTTTCTATAGAATTAGGATCGTAAGGATTAACTCCGATAAAATGATCATCCATAACATCAACCATACTAAGCATCCAATTGACCATTACCTTAAAGTCTTGTCGAACTTTAGCTACTTCGCCAATTAAAGCGATACCATCAATGTGACCATAAGGATGATTAGATACCGTAATGAAAGGCTTTCCTTCAAATTGATTTAAGACTTCAATGTTATGTGTTATTCTAGCAACACCAACATAATCAAGCATTCCGGCTTCGACATCTGTACCTTTATAATGCTTTCCTGCATCATAGACATGATTCGCTTTATTCAATCCGCTAATATGTAATACACATTTAGCTAATGTTTTGCCGCCGAATCCGCGAAATACTTTATGAACCTTTTGAATATCTTCTATACTTATAAGCTTCTCTTTCATATTTAAATACATAAACGAGCAAACGAAGTTATTCTTAAGCTTCGTTCGCCCGCTTGCGGTTTAGATATTTATATCTTTTTAGTCAATAAAATCAACTGTTTCTTCTCCAATAAGAGCACGTAAAGTGTTTTTTAACTTAACATATTGGATAAATAAATCATGCTCTGCTATTTTGCTAGGTTCATGCATTGGGCTCTTAAAATAGAAAGATAACCAATCTTGAATACCTGACATTCCTGCGCGCTGAGCTAAGTCTGAGAAAAGAACTAAGTCAAGACACAAAGGAGCAGCTAAAATAGAGTCGCGACAAAGGAAATCCACTTTTAATTGCATTGGATAGCCTAACCAACCGAATAAGTCGATATTATCCCATCCTTCTTTATTGTCTTTGCGAGGAGGATAATAGTTGATACGTACTTTGTGATAAACTTCTCCGTAAAGTTCAGGATAAAGTTCAGGTTGAAGAATATTATCAATCACTGATAATTTAGATTCTTCTTTCGTTTTGAAAGACCCCGGATCGTCCAAAACTTCTCCGTCTCTATTTCCCAAGATATTAGTAGAGAACCATCCGCTCAATCCTAACATACGAGTTTTTAACATCGGAGAAAGAACAGTCTTCAACATAGTTTGACCTGTCTTGAAGTCTTTTCCACAAATAGGAGTAGTTGTTTTTTCTGCTAATTCCCACATCGCAGGAATATCAACAGTTAAGTTAGGAGCACCATTAATATAAGGGATACCCATTGCAACTGCTGCATAAGCATAAATGTTTGAAGGAGCAATGTCTTTGTGATTTTCTTTCAAACCTTTTTCAAAAGCAGCCAATGTTTTATGTACATCGCTTAGCGGAGTAAATACTTCTGTACTTCCACACCAAATCATAACGATACGATCACAATTATTTTCTTTTTTAAAGTTTTCAATATCTTGTTTTACTTGTTCTGCCAATTCCCATTTAGTAGGAGCTGCTTTAACCCAAGTGCCATGAAGACGTTTAACAAAGTCTTGATCAAATACAGCCTTCATAGGTTTGATAGTTTGCATTTCATCTTTTACTTTATCTAGGTCTTCGCGAGATAAAACTTCGGCATGAACAGCCGCTTCATAAGCATTATCTTCAAAAATATCCCATCCTCCGAATACGATATCGTTCAAGTCTGCCAATGGCACTGCATCTTTTATTCTAGGGAAGCGATTTTCTTCTCTTTTGCCCAAGCGCATAGTTGCTAATTGGGTGATAGAACCTACCGCCACACCTTGTCCCTTGCGAGTCATTAATGTTCCGGCCATAAATGTGGTGGCTACTGCACCAATACCAACTGATAGAACTCCAAGCCTACCTTTAGCTTCTTTAATTTCTGCTTTTTTCATTTTAATTGTTAGTTTAAAATACACTGCAACCCGCAGTAATCCTTTAAATAAAAGTGGGCAATCCGGATAAATACTATCTTTCATTACCCTATAATAATGATTCGCTGTTATCTTCCTTTACTTTATTCTCCCAACCCGGGCTTTTCTACTGCACAAGACAGTTTCCATTATTAAAGAATGACTTTGAGCGACTCCGTATTATTTCAAATTAAACACAGATTTCAACTCTTTGAAGTCTGTTATCATAACATCAGCGGCAGCTTCTTCTTTTTCTTCTTCCCAAGCAGGACCTTTCAACCAAATGGTTTGACATCCCAAGCTTTTGGCAGGTGCAATATCTTTTCTATATGAGTCGCCAATAACAACTACTTCTTCTGCCGGAAGATTCAAAGCCTCAACACCTAAAGAAAATATAGCAGGATCGGGTTTTCTCACTCCTACTACTGCCGATTCTACTATCGTCTTGAAGTAATTATACAAATCAAAATCTTTCAAAACTGCTTCTACATTTCCATAAAAGTTGGAAACCAATACCATAGGGTAACAATCTT
Organism: Bacteroidales bacterium; assembly: GCA_036781965.1. Classification (GTDB taxonomy): domain Bacteria; phylum Bacteroidota; class Bacteroidia; order Bacteroidales; family Azobacteroidaceae; genus Azobacteroides. The sequence continues at coordinate 4,147 of DAIPZW010000020.1, read as the reverse complement.
GAAGTTGATTTAAAATAAGTTTTGCTTCTTGTAGTATATCGACCACAAAGTTATAACATTGAGTCGAAATAGCAAGCGAATAGTCCAATGATTTTGTTTCTTCGGGAAGGAATCCGTTAGAAATCAACCAATTTATCTGCAATTCCGTCTTAGACATAAGCACAGGAAGGAAGGTAAAATCGGGTTTAATAACCGGATGAGTTGCTAAATAACGCTCGGCATAGACATAAGCTTCTTTGAACTGCTCTTTGCTCACTGGAACTTTGTTATCTACATAAGCATCCCATAATACTTCCGCCCAATGCTTTCCATTGCTATCTATGGTTGCTCCATAGTCGAAAATAATTCCTTTTACCTTGCTTAGGTCAAACATATTTTTTCTTTTTATTTAAGACGATAGTTTTTCTGTAAATACAAGACAGATATGCTCATGTTTATACATCATATATACCAACATAATATTCATAACTGTCAATTCAAATGCAAAATACACCCAAGGATAATTAGTCAATACACTTATAAATAGCACAATGGCTCTTAGATTAAAAGAAAGCATATTGGTATATTTCATCAATGGCAAGCTTTGGGTTCTAAATTCAGACAAAAACCATTCGGGAGCTTGTCCATTGTACTTATCTTTTATGACTTTCAACATTTTTTGAAGTCGTGGAGTCATTCTTTCCTGCGAACGCGTATAATTAAGGTAAAAGAACTCGAAGATCTTTACAACAGGTTGTTTCTTCCAACTGATATTTTTGTATTTTTCAGCCAATTCTTTCGAATTATGTAACTCGCTTCCGTTCTTTCCTTTTAAGAAAAGAAGATGAACATTCCTATAATAATCAGCCATAGCTGCTTGTTGGCTATGACTTACGCCGGCTATCAAAGCTAATATAAGTATCCAAAAATCCCATTCCCCCCATAATCGGAATATAATAGCGAAATAGATAGTAATAAACCAAATATCACCGCAAGCTCCATCTAATATTCTTCCCATTTCAGACTTTTGTCCGGTCATACGAGCTAATTGTCCGTCGGCACTATCATAGGAGTTTGCCCAAACCAAGAAGAATACACCCAACAGATTAATCCAAAAGTCTGTATAATAGAAACAAACACCGGCAGCTATTCCAATAAAAATAGAAGCAATCGTGATTTGATTGGGAGTTACCCCAATCTTATTAAAGAATAATGCCCACTTAAATCCGATGGGACGATAGAAATGAATATCCAACCATTCTTCCGTATCTGCCGACTTAAGGGTAGATTCTAGCGTTGGTTTATTTTTATTTAGTTGCGTAGTCATAAATACATTGAGCTATATGAGGAGCCGCAGCTTCCCGACAAGGAGCAAAACTTGGCCAATCATTAAAATCTATAATCCGGATCGTTCCATCGGCATCGACAATAGCGTCGCCTCCATATATATATGTATTCAATACCATCGAAACTTTACTGCATAGATCTTTCAAATAATCCAGATCGAAAGCTAATCCTTTAGCTTCTCCGTTAATAGCTTCCAAACCAAACTTACTATGAGCCAAGTTTGGATAGAACCAATAAAAGAAATTACTTCCCTCTACGCCATAGAACTTAATTAAATCGCCTTTTAAATGCTCATTAATCACCGCCGAAGGTATTCCCCGAAGGGCATACTCATTAATAATGTTTTGAGTTTCTTCGTGACTAGCAGAAAAAGTAACATCTTCACGGTGTATAGCATGAAAGTCGCCCCGTTTAATCCAACAACAAGAACTAAGCGCTTCGGCTTCTTTCGGCAATTCCTCGCCTGTCGGAACAATAATACTTCTCGGATGAGGAATCTGATTATCAACCAATAAATGAGTCATCTTTGCACGCGTACAATTATCTATTCCATAGCCGGAATTAATAATTTTAACTCCCTCATCTTCCAATTTTTGAAGTTTGTCCCAAGTCTTTTTATCCCGAGCCATATTGTAAATACAATCGGCTTCAATATTTGATTCTTGAAATTCTATTTCTGAGTATTCGGTAATGCTTACTCCCTTCTTTCGAAGGTATTCGGTAACCAAATTAAATATGGCTGCATCATTTCCGATATGATTAGGTGAATATAAATTGCCTCTTCGTATGCCTGCTATCCTTAAATTCATATACAAGTTCTAAGTTTATTCTTTCAAAAAAGCTTCTGCTTTTTTAATATCTTCCGCATGATCCACATCGACTATTTTTTTAAAGGGGTAGGCTTTTAGAAGAAGTCCGTCTGCGATTAATTGTCTTTGATAATTACGCATTCTCGAAACATGGTTCTCGATGCATTTATTTAAAGTCTCAATTGCTTTGGGGGTTAAGCAATAAATACCTCCTGATACGTATTTTTCTTTTCCGTCTTTCGGATCTAAAAAACCGGTTATCAGCATATTATTTTCATTCACAGCAACGTAAAGCGGTTTTTCATCGTCCACAAAGTCCGTTACTGCCATCATTCCGTCATTTTCTTTGTCTTGTTCAAATGCTTTTATGTAAGAAGAAAATTCATCTTCCTTAAAGATGGTATCAACCGTAGTCAAACAGAACTTCCCGTCTTTCAAGAAAGGACTTAATCCGAAGAAACTATGCATAGAACTCGGCGTAGATTGCACTATCACATGAAAAGGCAAGCCTTTAGGCAGCTTAGTTTTCAAAGTTTCTATATGCTGATGCACTTCTTTCATTTCTTCATTCACGATGATAGAAATAGAAGTAGCATCATTCTTACAAAAAATTGAAATCAAGCGTTCCAATAAAGGCATTCCGTTTATTTCCACCAAAGGTTTAGGTCGCTGAACCCCTTCTTGTGCCAATCGAGAACCTTCTCCTGCCGCTATAATTGCATAATTCATTCTGTTCTTTCTAAATTAAAAGCAAACGTGCAAAGGTAGCATTTTTTCAGTTATCTGAAAACAGTTACCTATTATCATTAAAAAGATTATTTATTTTTTAAGCCTCATCGCCCGTTAAATCCAACTTCTCATTGTCAGATCCACGTTCAAAATATTGTTTCTTTAATGGATTCGCATTGATTTCCTTACTTGTTTCCCTATTCGAAAAAGCATCTATCGATAAATAAATAGCACTTCTCAAAGAATCTCCCGTAAGCAAGTTTTTTCCTGCTTTCTCATAAGAAACATGATGATTAGGCGAAGCACTTATATAAGGCAAGTTTGCAGTATAAAACACTCCGTTTTCGCCGGCGATAGAGCGGAAAGCAATTAATCCTTGGTCATAATACATGGCTAAAACGGCATCAAATTGTTGAAAATCGTTTGTACCGAAAAAGTCATCCGCCGAATAAGGACCGAAACAGGTTACCTTTTCTTCTCCAGCAGATTGAATGGCTGGAATAATGACCTCCGTCTCTTCTTTCCCGTAGCGTTGTTCCTTTACTCCCATTCCGGGATTCAAAGACAATACGGCTATTCGTGGGCAAGTAATCATAAAATCCTCAATCAAAGTACGATTCAAGACTTTCAACTGCTCTGCCAAACTTTCTTTCGTAAGCACCCCACTAACTTCGGCAAGCGGAGTTTTATCTGTCGCAACAGCTATCCGAAACGAATCGTTTACAAACATTCTCAATGCTTTTCGTTCTGAAGCTATTTGGCTTTCCAATTCCTTCAACTCATCTTGATTGGAAGGGCAAGTGACCAAAACATCAATCATTCCTGATTTTAAATCATTGATTGCGGCGCTTAAAGCTTTTTCTGCATATTGATCGGCACTTGCACTAGGCTGAGCCAATTCTACAACCGCTTCTTCCAAGACACAATTGATTACATTCAGACGATTGGGCGCTGCATTTTCAGCGTTATTGATTACATTCACATTCATGTGCGGCAATTCCATCACTTTCCGATAATAAGCCATAGCTTTGGAGGAACCATAAAGAATGGGAACGCACATCTCGAAGATAGTTGAGTCTTCAAATGCTTTTATAATAAGTTCATAAGCGACTCCATTCATATCGCCATGACTGATACCTATCGTAATTAAATTTTCATTCATAAAAGATATTTTTTTCTAGAAAGAGACAAAGATACTACTTTTCGCTGAATAGTGAAAAAGGAGTAAGCAGAAGGAAGAAAAGGGAAAGAAATAATTCTCAAACAAGGCTGTCTTTCAGCAC
>DAIPZW010000019.1:0-11547 GCA_036781965.1 Bacteroidales bacterium | reverse complement strand
TATTTAGAAAAAAGTAAGTCAGCTTAATGCTGAGGACTTGATTTCCTGAGGCTTGGAAACGATCTGTTTTCTTATTGCTGAATAAATCGGACAAACCGTAATAATATCGACCTTCTAAAACAAAACGACCTATGGAAGAATTTAATTCAAAGCCAAGTCCACCAACAATTCCGTAATCGAATTTATTCTTTATATCAAAATCATAATAGGAAAAGTCTAAATCCGGATTTGTCGAGTTTTCTTCTCTTTCTAATTCTTTATCTCCCAAACAAAACCCTATCTGAGGACCGGCATTCAAGAAGATTCGTCCTTTTGAACCTGTTTGAAAATAAAGATGAGTCATAATTGGAATTTCTAAATAGGTCAAGGAGCGGGAATAATGATTGGGATTGACTTCTTCATCGTATTTTTCTTCCCAGCCGCGCATAGAGATGTTTAATTCGGCTTGTATTCCCCAATGACTTTCCGAAATGTAACGCCCGGTAATCCCTCCTCCAAATTGTTGTAACCAATTTTGTTTTACATTTGGAGCGAAAGAAATTCGACTAAAATTGACAGTTCCATTAATTCCTAATGCCCATTCATGCTTAAATCCATTGTTTTGTCCGAAAGAAACTAAGGGAACAAAAAGAAGAAGCAAGATACTTGTGAATAATTTCTTTTGCATATTATTTACAGCTCGCGGAAGTGACGGTATAATCGGTATTATATTCAACTAAGAAGATATTTGTATTGAAATATCCGCTCCAATTATTGATGCGCTCAAAATAAAAATCGGTTTGCACTCCTTCATATTTAATATCATTGATGTGAGTATTAAAAGCTGTGCCATACTTACTTAATAATTGCATAAAATACATTCCGGTATCATAACCTAACATACCATATTTAGGCAATCGATTGATAAGTTCCCGAGAATACCAACGAGTATACTTGCGATGGAAGTTTTTCACTCTGTCATAAGTAGGGTTAGAATAGAAAGTACTATAAAAACAAGCATTTAAATGGAAGAAATCTTCCATCTTCTCAATACTAAACTCTTGCCAACGAGGATGTCCGAAAAGAGAGATATGATAATTAGGATTATTATCCAAAAAGACTTTCATTGCAGTAGTCATCTTGTTCAAAGTTTCTATATTATCATCTCCTGCAACAAAGACATTTCTTTTATTGCCATCTAATATACTTTTCAGATTACCGATATTAGAGACTGTTTTATAAGTAACGTTTTTAGTATCCAAAAGGGTCTTCAAAGTATTAGTGAAGTCTGCTTTGTTTCCATCCGAGCTAGGCGAAAAGAAGATGATATTAGCATCGGTGTATTTTTCGTAAAAAGCTTTAGCCGCTTTAGTATATAAATGAGGCTGCGGAGTATTGATTTGGAATGAAAAATAGTTATTAACCGGTTCGTTACTGCGAGAAGTGAACGGAATGATATAAGGAATTTCCTTTTCTTGAGAGAATTTAGACAATAAAGCAATTTGTTCTTCCGATTGACCGCCTATAATCAAATTTAGGTTCTGTACACTTTCTTTTTTAAGTATATTCGGAATCTTTTTAGTATCACTTCCTGTATCATATACTTCTAATTTCACATTGACTCCTTGTTTTTTCATTTCATCTAATGCAAGCAAGAAGCCTTCATAATATTCAACTATCCGATTGCCGGCTGCATTTGTTTCGGTTTCCTTTTTATCGGCATCAAAAGGAAGAAGTAATGCAATATGAAGTGCATCAATATCTTTCCCAAAATACTTAGGATATAACAAGCTGTTGGTCATTACTTGCTCTTGAAAGTCTTCTTCTTGGGTCTTTTGTGTCAAAGGTGTTGCTTCTTTTATATCATATAGAGGAATACGAATGATCTTATCAATCAAGAAAGTTTCTACAGATAGTCCCGGATTAGCAGCAATAATTTCATCACCTGTTATATCATATTTCTTTGAAACGGAGTAAAGAGTTTCCTTAGGTTGAATGGTATGATATATATAGGTGGTGGATTGTTGTGGGATTTTGAGGCTTTCTCCTATTTTAATGACATCTTTGCTTTCAGGGTTTAAGCGATAAATATCTTCAACCGAAACGTGATACATCAAAGCTATTGAGTAGACTGTCTGCCCTGTTTCGACTGTATGAAGAAAGTATTTTTCATTTTCTTGAGAAAAAGTTTGTCCCTGATAAAATGGATTAACAGATTCTACGTTATAAAAAGGTGCGACTAAACACAGAGTAATTATTATTAAACGTTGCAACATAATTGTATCATTTAAAACATTTAGTTTGCAAAGTTAGGAAAAAAACTTAATTTTGGGCATGAAAAGAATCATCCTTGCTATATTAATTATTGTTATTAGCTTTCCGGCTTTAGCTCAATACTCGGTTTCAGGGGGGAATGGAGTCCCTTACGAGACGGAAAGTTCTTCCAATGTATTAACCATTTATCTATTAAATGGATTAAGTAATGCACAAATTTCTTATACCGGCGATGGAACACATGAATGGCATAAGTATGACACAGCTGCTTCTTCTGCAATTGATATTACTTGTACTCAATCGGGAAACACTTCTTTTATTACGAATATCGAAGATGGTTGTGGATATTTCGTTGGAAATACTTTAAGTTCTGCTACCCGTTATGTTTGGATTATTGATTATAGTAAGTATCTACCTGCTTTTTATAGTTTATCCATCGAAGAAGAGGAAGATCTTTGTGATTGGATAAAATTAGTTGGAGATACTGAAGCTCCGACCTTAGAATATTATACTGAGTTAGGGAATCTACGCACATTAGACAGAGTTTATCATGTAATTTATGATAATTTTGTTTGGGACGAAGATGATTTGACTTTCTATAATGAAACTATCGATGAAAAGGTCTATTCTCCGAATGAATTTCTTGTAGAAGCTCCGCTCAAGGATACGAAATTTACTTTAATAGGAGATGAATTTGCGCAGCACTTTGGTTTAGAAAAACGAATTGAAAGTCAAGAATACGAAGCCGTTGCCGTAGAAGTTTACGCTACGACAGAAACTGAACGAGAATATGGAGAAAACGAATTAAAAGTCGGCACAGGCACGGCATTAGGCGGTTCTGCTCCGGTAGAGATTACGTTCACGGCTTATGCCAACGAACCGGTGGCTGCAAGTTACACTTGGAGAGTCATTAAAATGGGAGATTCTTCGGCAGACTCTACTACTGTTGCCCGTTTTCAAGACCGAAGCTTTACTTATACCTTTAATGAAGAAGGCACTTTCAGAGTTGCTTTGGAAGTCATAGGAAAGAATTCGATTTGTATTGATAATTCTATTCAATATTCCGTGTTTATCGGAGAAACTCACTTAGACGTTCCCAACTTCTTTAGTCCGGGAAGCTCATTAGGCGTGAATGATGAGTTTAGGGTATCCTATCGTTCTATTTTGAACTTCCATTGTAAGATCTACAATCGTCAGGGAAATCTTCTTTATGAATGGACGAATCCCGCTGAAGGTTGGGATGGAAAAGTAAAAGGTTGGTATGTTGCCACCGGAGTTTATTTTTATACGATCGACTATACTACTTCAACAGGAAAGAAGAAAACAAAATCAGGAAGCATTAATATATTAAGAGAAAAAGACAGATGAAAAAGAAACACGGTTTAATCAGTGGAGGCTTAGCCTTATTCCTTGTTGCAACATTGATTTTAATGGGAAGCAAAACAGTCGAAATTCAAAGTCAAGACAATAAACACACCGCTTTTTCGGCTACTCGTACGATGTCGGTGCCCGTTCCTAAGGAAGTTACTTTCTGCGGACAAAAGATTAGCTTGGAACGGATTGATATGCACGAGCGTTTTGACCGTGAAATTAATTCTTTCACTTACCTACATTCGACCACCATGCTTTATCTTAAGCGGGCAAATCGTTACTTTCCTATCATTGAACCTATATTGAAAGAAGAGGGACTTCCAGATGATTTCAAGTACTTATGCGTGATTGAGAGCAACTTGGATACAAGGGCTTTTTCGACAGCAAAGGCAGCAGGGCTTTGGCAATTCATGGAAGCGACGGGCAAAAGCTATGGTTTGGAGATTACTACTCAAGTGGATGAGCGCTATCATATAGAGAAAGCGACCCGCGCTGCTTGTAAATACTTGAAAGATGCTTATAAAGTTTATGGCGATTGGGTGAATGCAGCCGCTTCTTACAACGCAGGCATGGGACGTATATCCGGCAACAAAAAGAGCCAACAGGTTGAATCGGCGTTTGATATGTATTTAGTCTCGGAAACGGATCGTTATGTATTCCGTATCTTAGCTATCAAAGAAGTCTTTGCCAATCCCCAGCGTTATGGCTTTTATCTGAATAAGGAAGACCTTTATCCTCCTGTACGCACGAAACAAATCAAAGTAACTTCGGATATTGATGATTTAGCAAGCTTTGCCAAGGGACATAACATTACCTATAAATTATTGAAAGATTTCAATGTATGGCTACGGGGTACATCCTTGAAAGTTCCTGCCGGAAAGACTTATATTATAGATATTCCTTTGGAAGAGGATTTATATTATAAGATTTAAGATTAAATTCTCAACTCTCCACTCTCCATTATTTACTTATGTGTAAAGTCTAATATAATAGGTGTATCGCCTATCTTCTTGCGAACGCTTTGTTTGATTTGTTCTGCATGGGGGCAAGGAAAAGCAATCGGGGTTCCTTTGAAAATGCAAGTGGCGAAGGCAATAATATCTGCGCCTCGCTCTATCATAACATTGGCTCTGGCAACTGCTCTCTTGCCCGGACAGCCTCCGCAACTTACGATTCCGATGATCTCACATGGACCGTATTCTTCAAAAGCATGTTTCCCCATAGATGCTACTCTCAGGCAGGCGGTCGAAGGGCATAAGTCTTCGGTTTGCTGACATCTGATGATTCCGACTTTCTTCATAATTAATCGTTTGTCTTATTTTTAAGAATAAACAAAGGTAAGAAAAAAGGAGAAAGGAACAAGGGAAAAGGAGAAAGGAAACAGGAGATAAAGAAATTGCGAGTGCCTTGCATTGCCTTGAAACATTTTGTTTCATTTTATTTTATGCCTTGAAACACTTTGTTTCATCAGAGGATACACTTTGTTTCATCAGAGGATACACTTTGTTTCATCAGAGGATACACTTTGTTTCATTTCAAGTTTTATCCTTTATTGTCCCACTCCAATCGTGATTGTTCTTTCTCCTTTTTTATTATCAAACAAGGGGATATTCAGTTGGAAACCGACACGCTTGTAGTCAAGTCCATCGAAAGAAACGAAAACTCCCACTCCTCCCAGTCCACCGGGAAGATCTACGGAATAGCCCCACTCATTATAGAACTTCTTATTCGGCGTATGCAAGAACTTGGCCTGCAGGGTTTCGGTCGCCAATTTGCCTTGCATGAAGGGCAAACGTTTCAACAGCAAGTAGTCGGTATTATAATTCACAAAGGCTTGCGCCCAATAATCGTTGGTCGAATAAGTATAATAAGGCAATAGGACGTAGGAACTTTGCCAGTCCTTGACCGTGAACCAGGTTTCGGAAGTATTGAAGTGCTTATAATCAATATAGTTGAAATCATTCTTATTAAAGAACTTACCGGCAGCCAGCGTATAATTCAGGCGACTGAAATAAGTTAGCTTGAGCTCTTGGCGTATAGCCATTTGCATCATAAAGAAAGACGAAGCGTCTTCATTAATATCCAGTCCGTGTTTCAAATTCAAAGCAAAAGTCGGGAAACGTGAGCGGACATAGCGTTTTTTACCTTCATAAACAGAATAATAATACTCCGGCGTATAGCTCAAAGTCAAAGAATAAGCCATCAAATCGGTATATTGGAGGTTCAAAGCTCCTGCATAATCGGGCAAATTCGGCTGCCATCGCTTCTTATTTCCAAAAAGATTATAGGTGGTATGATTGTTTTCCGGATCGCGCTGTCTGTATTCCGCGCCCAAAGCCAAGTTCAGTCCGTTGGCAATATCAATCGAATTATTCAATGAAACATAACGATCCCGATGCAATCGTGCATAGTTTTTGCCATAGAGAACAGACACTAATTTATTAAACGTCCTGTTCATTCCGGCGGTTCCACTGTAGTCGGTAGACGTATCTCCTGCCGAAATGGCAAGATGTCCAAAACGCATCGGTGCATAATCATAAGTAAGGTCTACGTCCCATACTAAAGCCTTGCGGGCAGTAACATAATGCAGGCTTGGTTGGATAATAAGTCCCTTGTTCTTTCCTTTTTTGAAGTCAAGCCCGAAAGACTGACCCAGCCAAAGTCCGTCCATAAAGTTGTAGTCCGAAATTGCGCCCAAGAGACCGCCGTAACTAAAGTTCATCGCCGATTTCTTACTACCTGCCTTGCCGCCGAATAAAAGGCTATTACCACTAAACGCATAATCCGTTTCCTTGCCCATCAGGGAATCATGTTGATGTTGCACCACTTCCTTGAGTTCATAACTCTGCTTTTCTTCTTCATTCAATACGATATTCCTCACGCCTGCCCAATAGACGGAGTCGCGTCCTATAGCCATTGAATCGACTTGTTGAGAAAAGAAATCTTCACGTTTTATTTCCAAACTCTTCTTTTTCTTTTCTTTTGGCGCTTGCGCTATAATTTCTTCGCCGTCTTCTTTTAATTGTATATCGGTATACTTAACGGAAAACAGGAAGTTAGCCCACATCTTCACCCCCATCAGACTGATGTCTGCTTTGGTTTCATAAGCCGTCACCAAGTAAACATTATCCATTACGGGATGATAATTATAAACATTGTTCATGGTTATACCGGTGGTCTTCCTTTCAAACTCCGCATATCGTATGTCCCAAGTTTCGTCTGCAATGTAGAATACTCCTTTAATCAACTTCGGATCGTTTAGTTTTGGGATAATCCTGATTATGAAAATGTCTTGATTATCTTCTGTATAGAAACCTTCATAACGGAAGCGATAATAACTAAAAGCTTTCGGATTCATCGGCATAATCGTGCTTCCCGAAGTAGGATGATAAAGAGAAATCAGTCCCAGCATCATAGCATCTTCCGGATCTTTCATATCCGGGAAAGTACTTGAATAGGCTAATACTTTTTGATCATACTTAGATGGAGCCGTATAAGTGATTTCGCTGACCGATTCTTGCAGGAATAGTTTATCTTTATATACATCTAATTCGCCGTCAGTAAGAGATTCAAAAAGAGAAGGCACATGAGTCAATTTTCCTGAGCCTTTAGAATAAATTTCATAGGTTGTAGACTTAACGAGGCTTTCATAATAAGGAGCTTTCTCTATTGCCTTGCGCATAATTCCATAGGCAGGGTCTTCGCCGGGCGTTATATTGACTGCTTCCAATTGAATATCCTTATTTATAAGCGTAATGGTCAAATAGGTATCCTCTTTCAACTGCACTTTTTCAATCCTTACTTCATAGCCTAAGGAACGAATTTCTAAATGATACGTCCCCGAAGGCAGTTTCATTTCAAACTCTCCTTCAATGTTCGTAATGGTTCCTTGCTTGTTTTCTTCAATATAAATAGAAACAGCCGGGAGCGGCTCTCCTTTCTCGTTTATTACCTTTCCTGAAAGGACTTGCCCATAGGCAAACAATGAACTAAAGAAGGAGAACAGAATCAAAAGAGAAGTCTTCATAAACAAATTGGTTAGTCATTTGGCGCAAAAGTATAAATTATTTCTTACTTTTGCAGCAAAGACCTATAAATGAACTATCTTTTAACGAAAATTAGAAAGACTTTATTTGCTACACTTTATTTAATCCTAATTGTGTGTGGCTTTTATGCTTGTGCCAGCATAGGAAACCCCGAAGGCGGAGCTTATGACATAGAACCTCCCGTCTTTATTAAAAGCAATCCGCTTCCGAATACTATCCAGTTTGAAGGGAATAAAATAGAAATTCTATTTGATGAATATATAAGTATCGAGAAACCAAACGAGAAAGTAATCATCACTCCTCCACAAATTAAAACGCCTACAATCAGAGCGGTTGGCAAGAAGATTACGGTCGAGCTTCGTGATTCTTTGATACCTAATACGACTTATACTTTTGATTTCACCGATGGAATAGTAGATAATAACGAAAAAAATTCATTGGATGGCTTCACTTTTGCTTTCTCTACGGGCGAAGTGGTAGATTCCTTGATGGTTTCCGGTTTACTCCTAAATGCTGAAAACCTAGAACCGATGCCTAACGTATTAGTCGGATTGCATAATAACTTAGCTGATTCTGCTTTTACGACTCAAGCATTTACCCGAACTTCCCGCACGAATGATCGCGGACAATTCTGGATTAGAAATGTTTCTCCCGGAGAATATAAGGTGTATGCCCTAAATGATCAAAACCGAAACTATTATTTTGACCAGCCTACCGAAGGGATTGCTTTCTTGGACAGTATTATTGTTCCTTCTTTCCTGCCTGCTATTTGCAGAGATACTATTTGGCAAGATTCATTGACTATCGATACTATTTTAGATATAGGATACAATCGTTTCATCCCGGATGGTTTAACTTTATTCTTGTTCAATGAAACTTTCGATCCGCAATATTTTATACGAAGTGAGCGTATCGATGAAAAACAATTCCGCTTGAGTTTTAATTCCCAACGAGGATTGCCTCCTGCATTGGAGATATTAAACGAAAATCTTCCTAAACAGGATAAGGATTGGTATGTTTTGGAATATGATCCAAAAGAAAATAATCTGCTTTATTGGATAAAGGATTCTTTAGTTTATCAAGCAGACACCTTGCATATCAAACTTGATTATCTGGCAGACGACAGCTTGAATCGCTTTGTTATGCACACCGATACCTTAAAGATTCCTCACAAAAAGAAAGAAAAAGCAAAGGATAAAAAGAAGAAAGGAGAACCGGATAAAGAATTTTTAGAAGTAAATATCACGCCTTCGGGAACGATCGATATAACAGATACCATTCGTTTCGAGTTTTCTGAGCCGGTAACCCGGTTTTCTAAAGAACAATTCCTATTTCAACAAAAGATTGATTCTTTATGGGAAGACCGCTCTGCGGATATTATACAAGACAGCCTAAACCCTCGTGTCTTCTATTTAGACTATAAATTTCCTTACGGGAAAGAATTTCAACTAAGTCTTGATTCGGCTGCTGTTCATGGTATTTACGGACTAACAAATGATTCTTTACGAACTACTTTCAAGCTTAGAGAGGAAGAAGAATACGGACACCTGTATATTATAGTACAAGGATTAGACAGTGATTCGGCTATCGGTCAATTATTAAATGCTTCGGATGCCATTGTGAGGGAATCTCTTTTAATTGATGGCGAGCTTGTCTTCGAAAACCTTAAACCCGGCAAGTATTATTTACGTTGTATTGATGATATAAACGGGAATGGGAAGTGGGATACAGGAAATTATTACAATAAACAGCAACCTGAAACCGTTTATTACTTTAACTCCTTCTTTGATATTAGACAATACAGCGAAATTGAACAGAATTGGAATGTAAAAGAAGTTCCTGTTGAAAAACAGAAGCCTTTAGATGTTATGAAAAACAAGCCTGTTCAGAAAAAGCAGGAAAAACAAAATGAAAAAGCCAATGAAAACAAAAAGAATACTAATAGCAGTACCACCCCTAGCAGTATTAAAGGTGGAAAAAGCAGCGGTTTTCGAAAAGCCGACTCAGGCAATGTTCGAGCTCGCTAAGAAGAATAAAATGCTTCTTCTTCCTTTCTTTCTTTTATTATTCTCTTTTTTCAATACAACTGCCCAAACAAATCCTAAAGTCCCTTTCAATCATGGAGAGGAGATATCTTATGATATTAAATTTAAGTATGGACTTATAAACAGCACGGCTGCTAAGGCATATCTTAAGACTACTTATACTAACTATAAAGATTCTGCCGTATATAAAGTGAATCTAAATTTCAAGACTACTTCCTTTTTTGACAATGTCTATGAAATCAGGGATACTATGACGGCATATATAAATCAATCTACATTAACTCCCGTATTTTATCATCGTATCTTAAACGAAGGTTCTTCTCATTATAAAGAAGATGTGATATTTAGACATTATAAATCCTCTACTCAATGTCGAACAATACGTACTTATCCGCACAAAAACGGTTTTGACACCATTATGTTCTCTAATCAAATCGGTTTTGACGTAGTTAGCATGCTTGCTTATGTTCGTTCTATTGATTATTCCAAATTAAAAGATGGAGATACATTTCAATTCACTATCTTTGCGGGCAAAAAGAAAACAGATATTATTTGCCGGTACAAAGGAAAAGAGACAGTCAAGAAAAACGGCTCATTAAAATACAAAACACACAAGTTCAATTTAGATATTGCACACGAAGTTTTTGAAGATTCCAAGAGTGCGCTTGAACTTTGGCTGAGTGATGATTCAAATCTGGTTCCAATCAAAATGAAAGCCAAATTAAAAATCGGAGCTGCCGAAATAATGATTGCCACTACTAAGAACTTAAAATATTCTTTCTCGGCAGAAATAAAAGATAAGTAGTAAGCCGACGAATGGAAACAGTATTTTATTCTTCAGACTTTATATTTCAACAAAAAGTCGCAGCCACTTTGGGTTTCTTTGATGGAGTTCATCAAGGACATCAAGCATTGATCAATCAGCTCAAGGAAATAGCAAAAGAAGAAAGCTTACCTACAGCAGTCATTACTTTTGATAATCATCCACGCAAGGTATTAAATCAAGGATACCAGCCTAAATTATTAACTTCTTTGGAAGAACGCATTTTTTATTTAGGACAATTAGGGATAGACTATTGTTATATCCTGCCTTTTACCCAAGAATTTTCCAATTTATCATCCGAAACTTTTATCACAAATACTTTATATAAACAATTAAAAGTAAAAACTTTATTAATTGGCTATGATCATCGCTTCGGAAAGGACAGAACCGGCGATTTTGAGCATATACAAAAAAATGGAAAAGATTGCGGCATGAAAGTATTCCAATCTTCCGCCTTGCAAAAGGATGGAATTTTTATTAGCTCTACCATAATCAGACATTACTTGGAAGAAGGCGACATCAAAACCGCCGAACAATTATTGACTCACCCTTATTCTTTGGAAGGAATAGTCGTAAAGGGCGATCAATTGGGAAGAAAAATAGGTTTTCCTACTGCAAATATCGAATTGACCGACAAAGACAAACTAATTCCTAAAGATGGAGTCTATAGTGTCGAAGTTATTGTTGAAGGAACCGCTTATTTAGGTTTGGTTTATATAGGAAACCGCCCGACTGTCAATAATCTCGGAGAAAAAAGAATAGAAGCCCACATCTTAAACTTCAATCGTGACATTTATAAGCAATCCATCCGGATTACTTTCAAGGAATATCTTCGCAAAGAAATAAAATTCGATTCCATCGAAGAATTAAAAAAACAATTACAACAAGATTCTAGAGAGTAATTCAAGATTTAAGATCTAAAATTTAAGATTCCTTTCTCCTTTCTGCTTGTCCCTTTCTCCTTTTTAAGTATTAAACACTAAACTATAAACCTTAAACATAAAAATAT
>DAIPZW010000018.1:0-11602 GCA_036781965.1 Bacteroidales bacterium | reverse complement strand
TATGCGTATAAAACTGATTGCATTGCTGACTTTAATAACTACCTTCGGTATAAAAGCTCAGCTTATCGAACAAAATCATTTTGACATAACCAAAAATTTGGATATCTATAATTCATTATTTAAGGAATTGGTTATGAATTATGTTGATTCTATAGAAATAGAGAAAACCATCCAGACCAATATAAATGATTTATTGAGGCGATTGGATCCTTATACGGAATATATTCCTCAAGAAGAAATGTTGGATTTTACTTTTATGACTACCGGAGAGTATGGTGGGGTAGGTTCCATAATAAGTATGAAAGATAAAGATATTCTTATCAGAGAACCTTATGAAAATATGCCGGCGGCCAAAGCAGGTCTTCGTCCCGGAGATAAATTATTAGAAGTAAATGGCGTTGATCTTACCAACAAGACAACGTCTGATGCTAGTGAATTATTAAAAGGGACTCCTAATACTAAAGTAAAGATTAAATATTTGCGTGCAGGGGAAACCAAACCCAAAGAAGTTACTTTGGAAAGACAACGAATCCATATTGATCCGATTACTTACTATGGAGTTTTGAACGATGGAGTCGGATATATTCATTTGTCTTCTTTTACGACCGATGCGGCTCAATCTTTTAAGAATGCATTTTTAGATTTGAAAAATAATCATGCAATAAGCTCCTTAGTTATAGATGTACGTGACAATGGAGGTGGAGTAGTAGAGGAATGTTTGGAAATGTTGAATCTTTTCCTTCCTAAAGGAGAATTATTATTATCCATGAAAGGAAAAACTCCTCAAAGCGAACGTATTTATCGAGCTACACAAGATGCTTTAGACCTTGCTCTTCCTTTGGTTGTCTTAGTAAATGAAGGTTCTGCTTCTGCTTCTGAAATACTTGCTGGAGGAATACAAGATTATGATAGAGGAGTTATTGTAGGTACACGTACTTTCGGTAAAGGATTAGTACAAGGAACCCGTTCTTTGCCTTATGATGGAAGAATTAAGCTTACGACAGCAAAGTATTATATTCCCAGCGGACGATCTATTCAAGCTATTGATTATGCTCACCGTGATGAATTCGGGTATGTAACTTATATTCCTGATAGTTTAACCACGGAATATCATACAACTGCAGGTCGTCCTGTAAGAGATGGAAGAGGAATTCTTCCCGATTATATTGTTGAAGAAGAAAAGATACCTACTATACTTTATTATATGGAAGCCTCCCAGCTTTTCTTTAATTTTGTGGTGGATTGGCGTATTAAGAATCCTGTTATAGCCTCTCCTCAAGAATTTGTATTAAGCAATGATACTTATGAAGCCTTTAAGGAATATGTGAGGACTCAAAATTTTACATATGATCTGAATAGTGAAAAGAGAATGGAATCTCTTAAAAAGATGATGGAGTTTGAAGGTTATTGGGATACAGCTTCTGAACAATTCGAAGCTTTAGAAGCACTTTTGAAACCGAACTTGGAAAGAGATTTAGAAATTTACAGGAAACAAATATCTAAATATCTTTCTTATGAAATCATGAAGCAATATTATTTTGCTAAAGGACAATTAATCTATGCTTTACGTGATGATACTCAATTTAATAAAGCCCTTGAAATTATATTACAACCGAGTTTATATCAATCTACTTTGACTCCAAATTTGAAAGATTGATTTTTTATTGCCAAATATAATAGCTTTTTCATATTAAGAACAGACAACTAGAAATATTTCTATTAAATTTAGATTTCTGATTCTAAATAGCTGATCACTGTTTATTGCTTACTGAAAATCTCAATCCAATGATTAAGACTATCTAATAGGATAGGGGACGAAGGACGCACTGCCCAAGCTTGCCATTGAGAGAAAGTAATCGATGTGTTTATATCTATTTCAGGAAAAAGCGTTTTGTTCTTCCGGGCTAATGCTTCATCGACTACGGCGTAATCAATTTCTCCATAAGCGACCCTATAGATAAGGTGTTCGGCAGTGTATTCTTTTTCTTCTTTGATATGTATCGGTTCGGCTATCTCTTCGGAAAGATTATGAAGGCGTAGTATAACAGGCGAATGTTCAGGTACATAAATTATTTTATTAACTAAATCAATTTGATTCTTAATGAAAGGTATGCTGTCATTGCTTTGAGTCCGTTGAACCAATACTTGCTTTCCTTGAGAGATAGGAGTGGAAAAGGAGAGTTGTTTCTTGTTTTCCGCAGTAATAGGTATATTGCGGGCAATTATGTCATACTTGCCGGTATATAAATCTTGAATGGATTTCTCTAAATTGTTTTCAAGAAGAATATTTACATCTAATCCCGAACGGTTTGCTATAAACTTAAAAAAATCATAAGCCGTCCCTTGCAGACTTTCATCTGCCATTGAATAATCTCCGGATTGATATACGGTTACAATATTTAATGTTCCGCTATTTTTAATTTCCGGATAATCGCGAGGCTGATTTTCTTCTCCGATAAAGACTTTTTGTTTGGAAATAAAATACATCAAGAGCAAGCTGAATGCTAATAATATCAGCAAATATAACAAAAGTCTGTTTGCCTGCTTTTTATTCATAACTAAATATTAGTTGTTAAAATCGATCGATAATCCTAGTTTAATTCCCGCAGGATTAAGAGGATAATGCGGCATAGAAAAATATTCGGGAGGAGAAATAAAAGATTCTCCCAAATTATAGTATTGAATAAAGAAGCGTGTTTGCTTCAGGCGACAATTAACAAAAGCAGACATGATAGGATAATTTCCTACTTTTGTTTCTTTCTGTAAACGAAATTGTTGAGTTGCTACTTCATAAGTCGGAGAATAATATTCAGTCCAATAGTGAGCATTAACTCCCAACTGCACCTTTAATACTTTGGCTATTTTGAAATCCAAATAAAGACTGGAATAAGCCGCAAAATCGGGTAGGGGGAGAATATCTTGTTTACTTGAAGATTGATAAACCAACTGATTGTCCCAATTGAAAATACCAAACTTAAAATCTTGATTTAATCTCAATGCGAATACTTGAATGTCTTTGTTGTATTGCTTGGGATAGCCTGTTTCGTCAAAGTAAAGATAATCTGAAATATTTTGTGTTTCTAGACTAAAAACTGTTTTGGTGTGAGGAATGCGAATATCTCCTCCGAAGTGAGCCTTTTTGGTTTTATCAAATTTATTTTCCCAACAAAAATAACGGCTTCGATAATGGTTTTCATAATAAAGCGGAGATATATTTTGTATGAAAGCATAGAGATTGATAGATGCTGTGTCTTTCCAAACAGGAATACGAGTTTCTATATGTCCATAAATATAAAAATCGCCCATTTGGGCATCAGTAACTTCTAGATAACCGTTTGCATCATAACGAAGAATATTTCCTTTGCGCTTTGCAATTTCAGCACCAATATAAGTAAGGTTCACAGATTCCTTCGTGTTGGTAGAATCAGTCTCCATTAAAGTATATTTCTTGGTTTCTTGAGTAATAAAAGCCGTAAGATCAAATTTCGCCCAATTACTAAATCCTTCTCTTAATGAGAGTGCGAGTGTGTTTTTCATTCCCCAATAAGAAGTCTTATCATTTAATAATGCGCCCGGAGCTTCATTTAATAGATTTAGACCCTTATATAAAGAATCGGGAGTATCGTTGGTAGAATAAAAACGTCGATTTCGGTCTTTATAATCAAAAGTATAAATAATGCTAGAAACAGGAACGAATTTTTTTATGGTATCCCCTTCCTCATTTACGACATTCGTGAGCTTATCATAACCTAAACTATAATGATAGTTAAGATAAATCTGATTTCCTCTGATTTTATTCCAAGTATCACTTAGGTTGGTTGGAATTGTTTTACTTGTAATATTTCTTGCGTCTAAGTATTCAGGATGAGAAATATAATTATCGTCAGCAATACCTCCGTTTTCTGCTTGTGTATAACCTATCGGATTCATGAAAAAGTGAAGTCGATGTCTGTCTGCTAAGTAATTGGCAAAGATAGTCCACTCCATGTGTTTCGTAGCCTGATTGGCATAAAAACCTCTGGTATATAAATAATCCAAATCGATACCTACATTCAGTTCTTTACCGAAATTTACGGCTAATAAAGCTTCGAAGCGTTCTTCTAAATTGATTCTGCTTCCCGAACGTTGGTAAGATATATTGGAATAAGGAGTTTTCGTATTCATAAAATTGAACTTGCCCGGCACTTTAAGATAAGGCCAATAAACATCTGCAAATATAAAGTCGGTTCTTTCGGCTCGTTCAAAGTATATACGCGACTCGGCAGGCGAACCCAAGTTGCCTAAATAAGCAATTGAAGTTTCTTGTCCTTCCACCAAGCGGCGATTAAAAAAGTCTGTGGTAAGCGTATCCGGATTTCCGGGAATCATTTCTCCCGTTCTTTCAGTAATCCGCCAAAAATAAATAGATTTTGTATTATCTATAGGTGTAAAATTTGTATTCTCTAAGTCTAAGGTTTGGGAATGACCATGATGATGTCCATCTTCCTGGTCATGATTATGATCGAAATCATAAGTGTGTTCATGATCATGATTAATCGAATCCTTATTAATAACTAATTCTCCTCCTATTAATTCAACTTTGACAGGCTCTTGTCCTGATACAAAAAACACGAAAAATAGAAGAAGAATTAGTAGATTGTACTTTTTATCTTTCAATTGATTACTTTTCTTGAATAATTTCCATTCCTTTCAGGATGGCTTGTTCGTTCATAGGTAACAATTTATGATGTCTTTCAGGCAATGATTTCTTCAATCCTGCCATTACGCTTTCCAATTTAACCATAGGAGCTATTTTTAATAAACCTCCTAAGATGATCATATTGATAGTTTTAGTCATTCCTTCTTTAGCAGCCACATTCGTAGCGTCTATTTCATAGACTTTAATGTCTTTGCGAGTAGGAACTCTATTGATACCATTTCCATCATAAATAATGATACCTCCTGGTTTTACGGCTTCTTCAAATTTATCCAAAGATGGCTGATTCAATACAATAGCAATATCAAATTGATTCAAAACCGGAGAGGAAACTCTTTCATCACTCAAGATAACAGTTACGTTAGCTGTACCTCCACGTTGTTCAGGTCCATAAGAAGGAAACCAAGTCACTTCTTTATCTTCCATCAAACCGGCATAAGCTAATATTTTTCCCATTGACAAGACTCCTTGTCCGCCAAATCCTGCTATAATTAATTCGTGTTGCATATTATTCGTCTTTTAATACTCCTAAAGGATACATTGGTAACATATTTTCAACCATCCATTTGTTCGCTTGATCCGGAGTCATTTTCCAACCCGAAGCACAAGTTGATACAAATTCTACGATAGAGGTTCCTTTTCCTGCTAATGCGTTTTCAAATGCTTTACGAAGCGTTTTCTTTGCTTTTTTGATAGCACCTGCTGTGTGTGCAGTTTCGCGAGCCACTAAGCAAGTTCCTTCTAATTGAGCTAACAAGTTAGAAATCTTCAACGGATAACCGTTTAAAGCAGCATTTCGACCATAAGGACAAGTAGCTGTTTTCATTTCTAATAGGGTAGTAGGAGCCATTTGACCTCCGGTCATACCATAAATACCATTATTGATAAATACGATTACAATATTCTCACCTCTATTTGCAGCATGAATAGTTTCTGCAGTACCAATAGCTGCTAAGTCTCCATCTCCTTGGTAAGTAAATACCATTTTGTCTGGTTGTAATCTTTTAACAGCAGTTGCAACAGCAGGAGCACGTCCGTGAGCTGCTTCAACCCAATCAATATCAATATAGTTATAAGCAAATACAGCACAGCCTACAGGAGCTACACCAATGGTTTTTTCAGTTAATCCCATTTCGTCAATAACCTCAGCAACCAATTTATGCACAACTCCATGAGTACAACCTGGGCAATAGTGCATAGGATTATTATTCATCAAACGAGGTTTGTCATAAACCAAGTTTTCGGGTTTTATCATATCTTTTGCTTCCATGATAACGTTCATTTAATAATTTTTTCTTTCAAAGCATCATATACTTCTGTCGGAGAAGGAACAATTCCTCCTAAGCGTCCGTAATGTTCAACCGGCACACGGCATTCTACAGCTAATTTTACATCTTCGATCATTTGACCGGCATTTAATTCCATAGTCAAAATACCTTTTACTTTATCTTTGTAAGAGTTTAATCTTTTGCTAGGGAAAGGCCATAAAGTGATAGGACGGAAAAGTCCTACTTTAATACCTTCTGCACGAGCCATATCGATAGCTTTTTGGCTGATACGAGCAGCAGAACCAAAAGCTACAATAATGTATTCGGCATCATCACAAAGTATTTCTTCGTAAAGAACTTCGTTTTCTTCGATTTTTTTATATTTAGCTTGGAATCTTGCATTGTTTTTCTCCATAATAGAAGAATCCAGCTCAAGAGATGTAATGATATTAGGTTTGCGTTCGCCTTTTCTACCTAAAGTTCCCCAAGGTTGCTCTTTTCTAATTTCATCTTCTGTACGGCGAGGACGTTGTTCCGGAAGAACTACTTTTTCCATCATCTGTCCAATTACTCCGTCAGAAAGAATCATTGCAGGGTTGTTATATTTCAACGATAAATCAAAAGCTAAAGCCACGTGGTCTGCCATTTCTTGTACAGAAGCCGGAGCTAAAGTAATTAAACGGTAGTCGCCATGTCCTCCACCTTTTACTGTTTGAAAATAATCTGCTTGACCTGGTTGAATAGTTCCTAACCCGGGACCTCCACGCATTACATTTACTATAACACCCGGAAGCTCAGCACCAGCCATATAAGAAATACCTTCTTGTTTAAGACTGACACCCGGACTTGAAGATGAGGTCATTACTCTTTTTCCACATGCTGCTCCTCCATAAACCATGTTGATAGCAGATACTTCACTTTCAGCTTGAAGAACAACCATACCTGTTGTTTCCCAAGGTTTCTCATCCATTAATGTTTCCATTACTTCAGACTGAGGCGTGATAGGATAACCAAAATATCCATCCGCACCATAGCGAATTGCAGCATGTGCAATCGCTTCGTTTCCTTTCATTAATTTAACTTCTTCGGCCATGGTTTTAGAGTTTTACTTTGTAAACAGTGATACATCCGTCTGGGCAAACTAATCCACAGTTAGCACACCCAATACAATCATCAGGCTTAGCCATTTGGGCATAATTATACCCTTTGTTGTTTACCTCCTTTCCTAATGCTAACACATCGGAAGGACAGGCGACGACACATAAATCGCAGCCTTTGCATCTTTCGGCGTTAATAACGACCGTTCCTTTGATTTTTGCCATAATTTTATTTTCTTAAGTTCTGTATATTAAACGTCAGGATATTGCTCGTTTAATAAGTTTAATTGATTTTCTAGTTCTTTGTCTGAATGATCTGAATTATTTGTGTTTGCTATTCCTTCTTCCAGAGTAATCTTGGCTTTTTTATATTCGCCCATATTTATATAATATGTACTTTTATAAAGATAGAGAGCACTCATTCCGGGTTGTACTTTAAGGACGTTATCAATAAACTTGATAGCTTCCTGCCATTCATTCATATTGGCGCATAAATTAGCTGCCGATAAATTGAAAAAATAGCTATCGGGGTACAAATATAGGAATTCTTTTATTGTCTCCAAAGCCTTTATTTGATTTCCATTTAATTCGTAAGATTCGGAGAGTTCCAATAAATTTTTCTTCTTATCTTCGTAATTTAAATTTAGCGCATGCTCAAAAGCATTGATCGCGCTTTCAAAGTCTTGAAGTTCTTTGTAGGCTGTTCCTATTCTGAACCAACAAAAGCCGTCAAAAGGAGACGTGTTAATTATTTTTTCAGCCAATCGGGATACTTCTTTTTTATTTTCCAAAGCTAAATAAGCATCGAATTGTATCCAATAGAATTCTTCATCTTCGCCTAATTGATCGATGGCTTCATTAATAACCAAAATGACGGCTTGATAAAGAGAGGTTTCCAATAGAGAGTTGCCGAATTCAAAGTACAACGACTTTAAGGAAGGAGTATCTTTGGCGTATGTTTTCTTTAAAAGAGAAAAAAGTTGAAAAGCCTCTTCTTCCATTCCTAAATTTAGGAGAGAACTAACGCGATAGGAATCCACCCAAAATATTTTTTCATCTTTGTATTGATTCATAATACGAAGAAGCTCATCCCATCGTTTTTCTTCTTCTAACAAAGTGGCTATCTCGTATAAAATCTCATCATCTCCTTCACTTAAATTCAAATAAGTCTCAAGCGCATAGCTGATGGTCTTATTTAATTTCTCTTTTTTATTTAAATCAACGTATATCCCGATTATATCCAATAACTCTTCCATCTCACAAAAAGGAAAAGCTTTCCCTTGCGAGAGCGCCTTATCCCATTCATAATAATAGGATGGGTAGCTTTCCTGAGTTTGGAAATCATCTTCTTCTAAGAAATCGTGGATATTGTCAAGATTCATTTGTTTTTTATCTTGCTCCAAGAGTCTTTTAGTGAAACAGTTCTATTGAATATCAATTGATCAGGAGTAGAATCCGGATCTAAATTGAAATATCCAATGCGTTGAAATTGAAAATTCTCAAAAGGCTTAGCCGTTAATAATTCTTTTTCTACACGAGCATTCTTTTTGACGATAAGAGAGTCGGGATTCAGTAAATCACGGAAATCTTTGTCTTTTTCATCACCCGGATTCTCTACATTGAAAAGTCTATCATATAAGCGAACTTCAGCAGGAAGGCTATGTTCGGCTGAAACCCAGTGAAGAGTTCCTTTTACCTTGCGATTAGACTCCGGCATACCGCTTTTTGTTTGCGGATCATACTCGGCATATATTTCTATGATATTTCCGTTTTCGTCTTTCTTAGCTCTTGTGCATTTTACAATATACGCGCTTTTCAATCTTACTTCTTGTCCGGGAGTCATGCGGAAGAATTTTTTCGGAGCATCCTCCAAAAAGTCATCTCTTTCTATATAAAGTTCACGGGTAAAAGCTATTTCGTGGCTTCCCATGCTTTCATCTTCCGGATTATTGATGGCTTCCATCATTTCCACTTGTCCTTCCGGATAATTAGTAATGATAAGTTTAACAGGGTCTATTACGGCAGAAACTCTTTTTGCTTTTGCATTCAAGTCTTCTCGTATAGCATATTCTAGTAGGCTTATATCAATAACTCCATCGTATTTGGTATATCCTATTTTATCTATAAAGTTGTGAATAGCCTCTGGAGTGTATCCTCTTCGGCGCAAACCAACTAAAGTAGGCATTCTGGGGTCGTCCCATCCGCTTACTAAATTTTCTGTAACCAATTGAAGTAACTTTCGCTTACTCATCACTGTATAAGTAATGTTCAAACGATTAAATTCATACTGATTAGGATGATAATCTCCATTTTCAGGATGCAAAGCCATCAATTCTTTTATATAATAATCATATAAAGGACGATGAACATCAAATTCAAGTGTGCAGATAGAATGAGTAACTCCTTCAAAATAATCTCCTTGTCCATGAGCAAAGTCATACATTGGATAAGCTTTCCAAGTAGTTCCTGTTTTATGATGAGGATGATGAATGATACGATAGATAACCGGATCGCGGAAGTGCATATTTTGAGCCGCCATATCTATTTTTGAACGCAAGACCATAGCTCCTTCGGGAACTTCTCCGCTATTCATTTTCTCAAATAGGGCTAAACTTTCTTCTATTGGTCTATTTCTAAAAGGAGACTCAATACCCGGTTGGGTAGGAGTGCCTTTTTGTTTGGCAATCTCTTCAGAAGATTGTTCATCTATATAAGCTTTGCCTTCTTTAATTAATTGTACGGCAAACTCCCATAGCTTGCCAAAATAATCGGAAGTATAAAAAACATTTTCCCAGTCAAAGCCTAACCATTTGATGTCTTCTTGAATAGAATCTATATATTCCACATCTTCTTTCACGGGGTTTGTGTCGTCAAAACGCAGGTTGCAGATTCCTTTATACTTCTGAGCGATGCCGAAATCAATACAAATGGCTTTTGCATGTCCTATATGTAAATAACCATTAGGCTCGGGCGGAAAACGAGTCTGTATTCTTCCATCGTTTTTGCCTTCGGCTAAATCTTTTTCTACTATTGCTTCAATGAAGTTTAGATTTTTTTTGTTTTCCTCGTTGTTATTGATTTCTGTGGACATACAAGTTGTTTTTAAGCGTACAAAAATACAAAATAATAAAGAATTATAAGTCAAAAATAGAAAAAACTATGATTTGACTGTCAAATTTGTTTTTTGTTTAAAATAATAAACAGGCGTAATCTTAACTAAATAAGATGTTTACGCCTGTTGTGTGTTTCGAAAAAAAGCTACTTACGAATTGAAACTTAGAATAAATAACTGGCCGTGGCAGTTACTCTATGATTATTAACCCCATGCGTGGAAGAATACTTGCCGTTAGACCAATTGAAACTGTTGTCATTTCCATAATTAGCGCGAGAAAATTCATATTCCAAGCCTACTCTGAAATGGGGGATATTATAAGAAAAAGAGGCTGCCGCGCGATTTAAAAATTGTACGTCCATTCCGCTTCCATAAAGAGCAGAGTTTTCTACCAATGAAGTGCTTTTACCTACCTTAGTTCCTAAGTTTTGAGAATTTCCCCAAAAGAGATTTACTTTGTATTTATTTCCGTAAGAAAGGTTTACCCATGAAGCCAATTGACTTAAGGAAGTATATTCTCTTTTCCCTGTGGTTGCATCAATATGACTGACTCCATACCCTCCAAGCATAGTTAAATGACCGGTGTTCTGTCCTAAAGTAGATCTTGCTGAAGCAACAAAAAGACCATACTTATATTGTGCAAAAAGAGAACAAGAAAAAGCTCCGATCTTCTCGGTAGTTTTGTAAGTATTCCCTTGCCATTCGTATTGAGTCTCGGGTTGTAGAAGAAGATAACTAACACCCCCGCCGAAAGAAAAGGCTTGTAGATTTATTTTTCCTGTAAGTGCCAATTCAGGCAGGATAGTATTTTGATGATACTCATGACTTTTGCCATCAGGTCCCATGCTTTTAAATTGATACTGATAGATGGCGGCAATATCAAAGGAAGCTGTCTTTTTATTGTTGGATAAAGAGAATTTAATTTGCGGACTTCGGTTGAAAGGCTGGAAGGGTGCTCCTGTAGATAAGGACAATTGTCCCGGAGAAATCATATTGAAGAAAGGATGCCATTCTTGTCCGACCAATAAATCTTTATTTCCCAAATTGGCATTGGCATAAGCACGGCGAAGGCGTATAAATCCCGAAGCATCGCTACCGCCTGCAAAATCTCCTTCGATCAATCCGGAAAGTTTGGCGTCTCCTATGGTCAAACCGCTGACTTTTACTCCCGGACGAGCATTGAAAGCATAAAAACCTGCATTGCTTACTTCATTCAAATCTTCGCCATTGGCATCTAATAAGACATCTTTGGGATATAGAAATAATAAATTTTCATTGGCAGTAACGGATTCTCTCGAATCGAAGTAATAATCCATTCTAAGAAAGCCATAAAAGTCAAATTTTAATTGTGCGGATACGGTGATGTTTAGTAATAAAATAGTAATTGCCGAAAGTAAAATTCGTTTCATGTAATAAAATTATTTAAAAA
>DAIPZW010000017.1:0-11650 GCA_036781965.1 Bacteroidales bacterium | reverse complement strand
ACTCGTAAAGTTGAGAGGATAAGAATACTTTTAGTTGAGAAGTGAGAGTGGAGAGTGGAGAATTATTTACGATCTTAGATTTATGATCGACGTTTTTTCTATCTTTTATAACTACATATTTTCGAATGAAAAGCTGTTTTTCTCGCAATCGCAATGACGAAATTGGGAAAATTCACAAAACAAGGAGAAAAGATTTCTTTCTCCTTTCTCCTTGTTCCTTTCTGCTTAGCTTTATATTAGTTTCTCGGCACTTTTGGCGGCATACGGAAATCATCTACTCGGTCGCTTTGTATGCGAAGTTCTTCAAAAAGAATGGCACGAGGAGTAATTATACTGATAGGACTGCCGGAAACGGTATGATAAACCTGTTCTTGGTCGGATACGCCTATTACATTTCGGAAAGACTTATCGTCTAAATTATTAATAAACGCCGAACGAACGCGGGTTTCACTTCCATCGGCTATGTTTACTCTGTATAAAAGAATAGGATAACTGCCATCGCCGGAAGTTTCCCGAACAATATAAGCATATTCATAACCCTCTGCCTCAGCAGATGCTAATAATTCTTGTTTCAATTTATTTTCTTCCATTTTACGAGTATCGCTGATGCGAATAACTCCCGGACTAATTCCATTACCTAAGGAATAACCCAATAAAGCATGTCCGTTGGAGTGAGGAACTTTAGGCGTAGGGACACGATCGCTTAGTAAAGTTTTCAATACACCGTCTTCAACCAAAACTAAACGCTCAGGAGGTACAACTCCTTGCCCATCAACAGGAGCATAACCTAATAGCTTTTCTCCTTTATACTCTTTTGTTCCTGTTAGGTCTTCAATAGTAATCTCTCTCGCTACTATTCTTTTGTCCATCATGTCTTCTAATGAATTTCCTCCTGCCGAAAATCCTGAAGCAGATAGCGGTTTGCGTATCGCATTCAGATGAATGTTTTCTCCATATACTAAATTGGCATACATAGTAGAAACAACCGATACTCCTTCAAATAAAACAGGACCGGAATAGGATTCTTCCAATTTAGGAGCATGTATTTCTTCCATTAAATACTGAGCCACCTTGTGTGCTTCCTTTTTAACTTCTTCGATAGACGGAAGACCATCAGGTGTAGCAAACGTATGTCCGGTGGAATAACTAAAATATTCTCCATCTTTATTTTGTCCGTAATTACTTAATGCTAAAGTGGTAAAAGTTAATGGAAAACGAAACTCTGTTCCTTCTGTATTGTAGAAATAAATCAAGGCATCATAGATTAATACGGATACTTCCGAGTCTAATACCTCAGCATATTCTTTGAAAACAGAGGAAGCTTCTTTCACATATTGTTCATAAATTCCTTTTTCAAGGTTTACTTTTTGGCGAGGAAGGTCATTCATAACCACCACAGGCGTTTTATCCCAATCGGGAAGTTCTAAATCTTTTTCCGGAATATTTAATTGTTTGATTGTGGACATTTTTTGCTCATAAGTCTCGGCTGCTCGTTTATAGATAGCATCTAAATCTCTCCAAACGGTATAACGGATGCCTTTTTCATCATTATCTAAAGTCGGAGAACCGTCAAAAGATCCGGCACTTCTTGGAGTTCCGTTGTAATTCTCGTCCGAACAAGTATAATCTCCTATCAAAAGGCGAGCATTAGCCCCGCGATAATGATTTATATCAGAGGAAGTCAAAGATCCATGCGAGGCGGATACACTAAGGCTCTTAATATCTCCTATGGTATAGGAAATAAAGAAAGGGGCTTGCAAGCTTTCCATGCGCAGACCGGCTAAGTTTCTATCTACTTCCTTTTTGATGGCTTGCGAAATAATATCTTCTGTGTTTCTTCCCGTTAGCTTATTATCTTCTTCGGGTTTAGAAAGAATAGGAGGCTGAGTTTGCCCTTTTGCTTTCTTTTGAGTTTCGATTTGCTTTACTAACAAGGCGGGAGAAACGCAAGAAACAGGAATAGAACCTGATTCCGCTCCGCAACTTCCATTAAAGACTGCGTATTCTTCCCCGCAAGCATCTATTTGAGAGAACATCGCTAAAGGAGTTCCTACCATATCCACCCCTCTAACCAATTCATCAGGACGACCATCGGTATAGATTCGGTAAACTACCAAAGGAGTTACATTAAATGAGTTAGGACTGTAACGATTGGTATTGGTGAACCCGCCGGATACTTCCTTGAAATAATAAGCATATTCTTTACCTTGTGATTTAGCTTCTTTGCGTAAACGCTTTAATAATTCCTCTTCTTTTAGTTTCTGAGTGCTTTCTATAATTAAATTGGACTGTCGGGAAATAGGTGTTAATCCTGTTTGAGCTCTTCCGTGTCCATTAGAGTGTTCAAAACCTTCTATCGGAGTTCTACTCATAATGAAGTCGCGCAAGACTCCTTTTTTGACCACTTCAACCTTTTGTCCGCGTATTCCTTCATCGTCAAATACATAATATCCGTTCAAAGGAGTTTTTTCAAAGTGAGTCAAAGTAGGATCAAAGCTTACATTCATGTGTGAAGGCAATACTTTTTCGCCTATTTTCTTTTTAAAGGTCTGAGCATCGTGTTCTTGTTTCAATCTACTGCCTTCTACGCGATGTCCGAATATTTCATGGAAAAATACACCGGCTGCTTGAGGAGATAAAATAGCAGGTCCGGTGAAAGATTCTACTACGGGTGCTTGTTTTAATGCACTTAACATCTTACTCATCTCTTCTGCTGTCCGGATTACTTCTTCGTCCGAAGGCAATTCTCCTTTAGTAAAACCAATCCAAGTTTTTTGTAAAGGAAGATACATGCCATCTTCAGCCCAAGCATCGGCAGATAATCCTAAATGATAGGTAACGGTGTTTTCTGCTATGGTTCTTCCTTCTGTATCTATAAATGTTTTGCGAGAAAGCGATACATTCATATAAGCATATCCGTCCAAAATATCATTATTCTTATCAAAGACAGCAGAATATAAGCGCACTTTCTCTTCTAATTCTTTCGGATTAACTTCTAATGACTCCCAAGTCAAAGGATTCTCATAATAATTCTCCACATTCTCTTTAGAGAAGTCGGCAGACTTATCTTCTTTTTCAACCATGACGGCAATGTTCGCTTTTACTTGTTCGTAAATTTGAACATCGCTTTTATACAACTGATCCAACTGCGACCATAAATAAGTTTTAAGCAATTGATCGCTGTCTTCATAAGGAAGGTATTGAGCTGCAGCCTCAACTCCTGACGCTCCCCCATATCCTCCTCTGATTTCATGGGAGTTATCCAAAGAATAATCGCCCACACGCATAGAAGAACTAAGCACACGGGTAGGGGAGTTTAATATAGCTTCTGATTGAATCCTACCTAAACGACCGACTGCGCCTAATGATTGGTATTCATCTAAGCGAACGCTGATATAATAAGCGGGAATCGGTTCGTTTTTTAGGATAGTAAAGTTTCGATTTAGTTCTTCTTTGAGAACTTGAATAGTCTTGTCTTGAGCTTTCACTCCGGAAATGATTCCGGAAATGAATAATATTACTAATACAATGTGTTTGTTCATATAAAAATGATTGAGTTTTATTAAATAAAAGGCAAATGTAGCAAAAAAAGACGGTCTGTCAAGGAATATTTGTATCTTAGCAGTCTAAATTTATAATTAGTAACATTATGCGTCTCCGTTTTTTATTTATTTCACTATTATTTTTTCTGTTTACAGGCATTGTCGTAACAGCGCAAGATTATGCTTCCAATTGGAAACAAGTAGAAGCTTGCGAAAATAAGTCTTTGCCTAAGTCGGCATTAGAAGAAGTGAACAAAATTTATTCTTTAGCCTTGAAGGATAAGAACAATCCGCAATTGATAAAGGCTTTAGTCTATCAACTGAAATATACTTCGGTCATCGATCATGATTTATTGCCGGAGAAACTACTTGAGATAGAAAAATACACGGATAGCTGTAAGGATATAACGGCTCAAGCGGTCTTAAGAAATATGTTGGCTCAACTTTATTACCAATATTATTCCGGAGATTCTTGGACTATCAACCAAAGAACGATGATTGTCGGACAGGCTCCGGCGGACATTCGCGAATGGAGCGGGAATCTATTCATAGAAA
Organism: Bacteroidales bacterium; assembly: GCA_036781965.1. Classification (GTDB taxonomy): domain Bacteria; phylum Bacteroidota; class Bacteroidia; order Bacteroidales; family Azobacteroidaceae; genus Azobacteroides. Next base: position 7,553 of record DAIPZW010000017.1, on the reverse strand, counting down.
AAATAGTAGATAATATTTTATTGTCGGTTCAGCCTTCAGAAGGATTGATTTCGACCGAAGCTATGGACTATGAAGCTATCCTTATGACCGGAAAATCGTCCAGAAACTTACGCCCTACGATGTATGACTTCTTAATGAATGAAGGCATTTCCGTACTGAATAAATTATATAGTGGTTACTGCCGATACTCTAATGACCCTCTGTACTCCTATTTCAAACAAACAGATCTGATAGACGATCAATATTTTGCACCGGTAGAAACTTTTATCGGATTAAACCTGAAAGGAGATAAATATGACATTGGAATCACGGTCTTGAAACTCTATCAAGACTTATTGAACTATCGATACAGTATTCCTAAGATTTATTTTATGCCTCCTAACCCTGCAAATCCGAATGCTAGACCTCCGAAAAATTACAATAAGGAAGCTTTGTTGATGGTTGATATGAATCGGTTGGGGTTTGTATATGATAGATTTAGAGGAGAACGAAAAGATTTCTTATATAATCAGGCTCTAGACCAATTGGAAGAGGAATACTTCGGAGAAGAATGCAGTGTTGAAATTATTTACGCCAAAGCTTCGATGGCAGAAAGAAAAAATAATTATAAAACTGCCTGTGAACTTTGCCTGGAAGGAATTGAACGTTTCCCGGATTATGAACGAATCGGACTACTAAAAAACCTATTGGGCGAATTAACTCAAAGCAGATTAGATGTTAGAAGTGATAATGTTGCTTATCCCAACAAGGATTTAGAACTGTCGATTCTTTATACTAACCTGAACAAACTAACGATCGATGTTTATAAGATAAATGCGCCGGTAACCAAATATACCAGCTATTATAATCGAAAAGACTTATATAAAGAGGACGGAATCTTGACTGAGACCATTGAAATTAATTTAATCAATGATGTTCCATACAATAATTATGATACAATCATAAAGATACCTGCTAAAGAGTTGGGTAGCTATGAATATGTTATCAAAGCGGATAAAACATCGGACATCGCAAACCGCCAATTCTCAGTAAGTCGCCTTGCAACGATGGCAAGAACCGTTGAAGGCAAAAGAGAATTACTCGTAACCGACCGTATTTCGGGCAAACCCATAGAAAGGGCTGTTGTTTCTTTCTATCAATATAAAAAAGAAGACGCTATCTTGCTTGAATCTTTCAAGACAGATAAACTTGGTTTGGCAACTTCGGACAATATGAAAAATGAGAACTATGTTTATCAGGTAACTTATGGGAATGACAATGCTTTGATTACTTCTTCTGTTCCATGGGCTTCTTATTATTCTCAATCTGACCCTAGAAAGGAAACGGATGTTACTTTATTTACCGACAGAAGCATTTATCGTCCCGGACAAACAGTCTATGTAAAAGGGATTGCGGTAAAAACAAGTCGGGAAGATTCGGAAGTCATAAAAAACAAAACGATTAAGCTTACCTTTAATGATGCTAATTGGGACGAAATTACGACTAAAACAGTAAAAACAAATGATTTTGGTTCATTTACGGCTGAGTTTATCATCCCGACAGGCTTACTAAACGGGCAATTTAGGATTGAAACGGACGAAGGAAATGGCGAAATATATATTCAAGTAGAAGAATACAAACGTCCGACCTTTGATCTTCATTTTCCAACCATCGAAGAAACGTATAGCTTTGGCGATTCGGTCATCATAAAAGGAGAAGCTAAGGCTTTTTCGGGAGCAAATGTGCAAAATGCCGAAGTAACTTATCGAGTAGTAAGAAATTCTCATTGGTTGTACCGTTATTATTCTTCTCCTTATCAAATAACCGAAGGAACAATTACTACCCAAGACGACGGAAGCTTTGAAATCGGCTTTATAGCCGAAAAAGCGTTTGAAGATAAAGACCGTAAAGAGGTCGCTTATACTTATTCCGTAGAGGTAGAAGTAACGAATATAAGTGGAGAAACCCAATCCGGAAATACTTCTTTCTCGGTTGGAGATATTTCCTTGTCGCTTTCTTTCGCAGGTCTCTATAATCAAAACGAATCTATCAAAAACCTGAAAATCTCTGCCGCTAACTTGAATGGCTATTCGATTGAAACTTCGGGAACTTATGTTATTTATAAATTAATACCTAAAGATAAGGAACTAAAAAGCAATAATTATCAAATAGAATGGGAGCAAGCCGGAGAAATAGTAGCCGGTTCTTTCACAACAAATCAAAAAATAGCCGGAATAAGCGACAAGAGTTTGGCTTCGGGGCGTTATCGTATCATCGCAAAGGCGAAAGACAATCAAGGAAGGGAAGTAGAACAAAAGAAAGACTTTACGATTGCTACCACTAAGGACAAACGTCCGCCTGTTCCGGTTTATCAATGGCTGATAACTCCTAAAACTACGGTTAAGGTAGGCGAAAAAGCAGAAATCATCTATGGTTCTTCGGCTAAAGACGTATATGTATTGTATGAAATATACGGAGAAAACAAAAAGCGCCTGCATGTTTCCCGCTTCAAGCTAAATAATGAGAACAAGAAGATAGAAATCCCTTATTTAGAATCTTATGGCGATCAAGTAGTCGTGAATTTTACTTTCTTAAAAGAGGGACAATTGTTTACGAAAGATGTAAGATTATACAGAAAACAGAAAGACGAAACATTAAGTCTGACGATGGAAACTTTCCGCGATAAATTACTTCCCGGACAAGAGGAAGAATGGCGTATATCCATAAAAGATGCGAAAAACAATCCGGTCGAGGCGGAGCTTTTAGCGGCAATGTACGATGTTTCTTTGGATAAAATCTATCCTCATTCTTGGAATTTCTCCACAGGATATAGATCTTATGCTTCATCTCCTTATTTCTCAAAAGGGGAAGAGTTTAATCTTTCTACTGCTAGCTTAAGACTTGCGCAGAATTACGTAGATATTCCTTCTTTCCAGTTTGATTCTTTCAATTGGTTTGGCTTTCATATGTATTATAGCATGTTAAGATCAGTTGCTTATGCAGAAGGAAGCCCGGAATCAGAGGTATCTATAGCTTCAGCAGAAGAAGTAGAAAATATTGCAGATGCATTAAAAGGTATGGCTGCCGGAGTGCAAATGACAAGTAAACAACTTGAAGCTTCTGATAATGATATCAAAGTAAGAGGGATTAGTCCTATCAATGCAGCTGATAATCCTTTGGTGATAGTAGATGGAGTTCCTTTTGAAGGCGATCTTTCTAGTCTTTCGGCTGATGCTATTGGCGATATGACTGTTTTGAAAGATGCTTCGGCTACTGCAATTTATGGTTCAAGGGGAGCAAACGGAGTTATCATTATAACAAGCAAAGGAGGAAGCCTTGTTTCTCCCATTGAAACCCCTGTTCAGATAAGACAAAACTTTAATGAGACGGCTTTCTTCTATCCGCAGTTGAGAACAAACGCTGAAGGCGAAGTAGTCATCGCTTTTACGGTTCCCGAAAGCAATACTACTTGGAAGATGATGGGTTTTGCGCATACGCAAGACGTGAAATACGGCGAAATTATCAGGAAGGCTGTCAGCCAAAAGAAACTTATGCTTGCGCCTAATATGCCTCGCTACCTAAGAGAAGGGGATAAGACTTCGATCTCGGCAACTATCCACAACCTTTCCGAAGAAACACTTTCGGGAACAGTGCAAATGGAATGCTTCAACCCGAATACGGACAAGACTACCATAATAATTGCCAATGCTTCCCAACCTTTTGAAGTAGAAGCAGGGAAATCCGTAGCGATTGATTGGTCTTTTGACGTGCCGTTGGGTTTAGATCTGACAGCAATTAAGTTAGTTGCCCGAAGTGCTACTTATAGTGACGGCGAACAACATTTAATTCCGGTCATGCCTAATAGAATGTTGGTGACGGAAAGCATGCAAATGAACGTTCGCGGTAATTCTACGAAGACATTCACCTTCGATAAGTTAGTAAACCATACTTCTTCGACCTTAGAAAACCATCGTTTGACATTAGAGCTTACTTCCAATCCGATTTGGTATGCTGTTCAGGCGCTGCCTGCTATGCAAACGCCACAGTCTGACAATACAATTTCTTGGTTCTCGGCTTATTATGCCAATAATGTCGCTTCTCACTTGGCGAATACTACGCCTAAGTTGAAGAATATGATAGAAACATGGACGAAACAAGGGGGAACGAAAGAAACACTCCTATCCAATTTGGAGAAAAATCAGGAATTGAAAGCTGTTCTCTTGGAAGAAACGCCTTGGGTCTTAGAAGCTAAGGACGAAACAGAGCAGAAACAACGCTTGGCATTGCTTTTTGATATAAACAGAAATAATAATTTGAACAAGACGGCTATTGCGAAGTTGAATGCAGCCCAAACTTCTGACGGAGGATTAAGTTGGTTTGCAGGAATGCCTGCCAGCCGCTCCGTGACTCAGTATGTCCTTTATGGATTAGGCGACTTAAGAGAATTGGGAATAGACTATCCGGACGATATGAATGATATAATCCACGATGCAATAGAATATATTGACTATAAAATAAGAGTTCATTTCGAAGAGTATAAGAAAAATAACAAGAAATGGAAAGAAAAGAAATCATTGTCCGCTTATGAATTGGAATATCTCTTTGTTCGTAGTTTCTATCCTGCTTATACTCATCGTGGAAGTGAGGAAGCTGCCGATTTTTATAAATCAATCATCCCTAAATATTGGACAAACAATACCAATCTCTATGAGCGCGCGCTGATGGCAATGATTATGAAGCGCGAAGGAAACGACAAAACCATGAATGAGATTATTAAATCCTTGAGAGAACATGCTACTCAGAAAGAAGAACTAGGCATGTATTGGGCTAATAATACTACTCATGCATTTATGTTCCAAAGCGCTACCTGTGTGCATACTTTCGTGATGGAAGCGTTTGCCGAAGCCGGAGCTTCGACCCAAGAAATGGACGAGATGAAGCTTTGGTTGTTGAAACAAAAGCAAACCCAAGAATGGGAAAGCACTCCTGCCACTGCAAGCGCAGTGAATATACTCCTAAAAACCGGCTCCAACTGGTTGGCAAGTGAAGGAAATGCAACGGTAAGCTTAGGAAATAAAACCATAGAACCGACCGATGTGGAAGCAGGAACGGGTTATATCAAAGAAATATTTAATAAAGAAGAAATCACGCCCGGCATGGGCAAAGCGACGATAAGCAAAACCGACGAAGGTCCTGCTTGGGGCGCTTTGCATTGGCAATATTTTGAAGATTTGGACAAGATAACGGCGGCAAATACCCAATTAAACGTACAGAAAGTCTTTTATATCGAAAAAAACACACCGACCGGCAAGAGTTTAGTACCGGCAAATGAAATCAAAGTCGGCGACAAATTGGTGGTTCGACTAACCGTTCGCACCGATCGGGATATGGAATATGTATTATTAAAGGATATGCGCGCCGCTTGCTTAGAACCTGTCAATCAATTGTCAGGAATCCAGTGGCGGGAGTCTGTCGTTTATTACGAATCTCCTAAAGATGCTTCCACCAATTTCTATTTTTACAACCTACCGAAAGGCACTTACGTCTTTGAATATCCGGTATTCGTAACCCGCGAAGGGGAATATTCCACAGGAATCACGACCATTCAAAGTATGTATGCTCCGGAATTCACATCACATACGGGAGGAGTGAGAATAATAGTTGAGAAGTGAGAGTGGAGAGTTGAGAATTATTTAGTGCAACCCTGCCGCAGGAACACTGCAACCGTTCTGCAGTATCACTGCAACCTAGCCGCAGGAACACTGCAACCTAGCCGCAGTAAATTGCAGCCCTTTCGCAGTATGAAGATAATGATTATTTAGGAAGATATAAGCCTTTCTCCTGATGGAGAGAGGTTTGGAGAGAGGAGAAAAATGCTTATCCAATCTTAAATCTTAAATTTGGAATTTGGAATAATTAATTTTCCACGCCTGCGGATAAAGATTATTGGCGCGCGAACCGATATTTTTCACAAAACCCAAGGGAATGTTTTGATAATAAAGGATAATGTAACCCGTTGGCAGGTCATCCGGAAGAGAATGAAAGGATTCCCGGCGAAGATAAGCGAGAGCCGTCGGGAAATCTACCTCCCATCGCGGAAAAGAGTCCTTGTTTAGGGCGATAGACATCGCAAGCGCGTGAGCAGGAACGATGTCCTTGCCTTTTTGTTCGCCCAAAGGGATGCCTGCATGCAGGATATTCAATTGTTTGTCTATACATTGATAATCAGATATATATTCTTTAAGGAAAGCCGTCAGTTCATTCTTTCTCATAAAAACGGTATAGTCTTCAGAAGAGTGGAGAGTTGAGAGTAAACCTCTCCCTAAATCCCTCTCCACAAGAGAGGGACTTTCTTTTTTCTTCTTTTTACTTGCTCCCTCTCCCTGTGGAGAGGGCGGGGGGAGAGGTTCTTTCTTCCCATATGTTTTGCGTACTGCCGCAATAAAGAAACCTTCGCCTTTGGATGTATGGGGAAAGAACCGACGAGGCTGGACAACTATCTCAGCGCCTAGTTCATTACATATCCAATTGATATTATCTTCGTTCTCTTGCCGGTTGTAGGTGCAGGTACTATAAACAAACAAGCCGTTATGAGCGAGTGAGTTCCAAATATCCGCCACTATCCGGCGCTGACGCTCGGCACAAAGGGCTACATTCCCTGGCGACCATTCGCGAATAGCGTTCGGGTCTTTGCGAAACATGCCTTCGCCCGAACAAGGAACGTCAGCAACAATCACATCAAAGGTGTATTTCAACTTCTTGAAAGCACTTGGGTCATTGTTGGTTACGATTGTGTTCGGGTATCCCCATTTGATTAGGTTCTCGGAAAGGATATTGGCGCGCGAACGAATGACTTCGTTGGCTACCAAAAGGCTTTCTTCGGGCAAGCTGCCTAATAAGTCCGTCGATTTTCCGCCCGGAGCTGCACACAGGTCTAATACCCTTGACGGAACATTTACTTGCTCGCGAATAATAGTGCCCAAATACATCGAAGATGCCTCTTGTACGTAATACGTTCCGGCATGAAACAGCGGGTCTAAAGTAAACTTCGGTCGCTTCTCCAAATAAAACCCCTCCTTTGCCCAGCCTACTTGCTGCTCTGCACCGAGTTCGTAAGGAAGTATGCCTTTCGCCTCCTTTTTCGGGTTAAGTCGTATGCTGACCAACGGTTCTTCTTGCAGCGACAATAGGAAATCGTCCCATTCTTCGCCGAGAACAGCCTGTGTTTGTTTGATAAAATCAAGAGGAAGTTCCATGTTTTTTAAAAACAAAGATAGTGAGAAAATTTGGAAGAAAGGCGAAACGGAGAATGGAGAGTGGAGAATTGTTTGTTTAGATTAAAAGTGGGGTGTATCATACTTTTGATACACCCCACACTTTTATTTACTTTAAGTGAAACTTACTCAACAATTACCTTATGAACAATTTCTTTTTCTTGACTTTTGATCTTGACAATGAAAACTCCTTGATTCGGCAAGATGAAAGTATTAATGCTTTCGGCTTCGCATTCAAGCGTTTTTATTAATCTTCCGGTCATATCAATAATTCTTACCGTAGATTTGTCCACAACCTTA
>DAIPZW010000016.1:0-11668 GCA_036781965.1 Bacteroidales bacterium | reverse complement strand
CCCTTTATTTTTGGAAAAATGTTCTTTATTTTCAGAAATATAACCTTTATTTTTTCACCTCTCCCCAAGCCTCTCTCCTCAAGAGAGAGGCTTATTTCTTTCTCTGCGTATTAACATTAAGTTCCTCTCTTGTGGAGAGGGATATAGGGTGAGGTAAATATTAAACATTAATTATCATTGATTACCGATAACTGTTCACTGATAACTGAAAAAGTATTATCTTTGTAACCAAACAAAGAATACGAATGAAAAAGCAGAGTTTTGTATCCATTGCAGACTTAACTAAACAGGATATTATCGACTTGGTGAAATCTACAGACGGATTTGAGAAGAATCCGAATCAGGAATTATTGAAAGGGAAGGTTTGTGCCACCCTTTTTTTTGAACCTTCTACGCGCACGCGCCTTAGTTTTGAAACTGCCGCCAATCGTTTAGGAGCCAGAATCATTGGCTTTAGCGATGTATCGACTACAAGTTCTACCAAAGGAGAGATTCTAAAAGATACCATCCGTATGGTGGCGAACTATGCCGATGTAATTATCATGAGACACCATTTAGAGGGGGCCGCTCGCTATGCTTCCGAGATTTCAGACGTTCCAATAATCAATGCGGGCGATGGAGCTAACCAACATCCCTCTCAAACTATGTTGGATATATATTCAATATATAAAACTCAACAGACTTTGGATAATTTAACCATAACGATGGTTGGAGATTTGAAGTATGGACGGACGATTCACTCTTTGCTTGCCGGAATGGCACATTTCAATCCGACGTTTCACTTTGTTGCTCCCGACGAACTTAGGTTGCCAGAAATATATAAACAGTTCATGGACGAACGAAATATAAAGTACTATGAACATAATCTTTTCTCGGCGGAAGTTATTAATCAGTCTGACATATTATATATGACACGTGTACAACGTGAACGCTTTACCGATTTAATGGAATATGAGAAAGTTAAAAATGTATATGTATTGAACAATGCGATGCTGAAAGACAGCAAAGACAACCTGCGCATTCTTCATCCTCTGCCTCGTGTCAATGAAATTGCCTACGATGTTGATGACAATCCGAAAGCCTATTATTTTGAGCAAGCACGCAATGGTGTTTATGCTCGTCAAGCAATCATTTCATCCGTATTAGATTTATGAAAAAAAGAGAATTGCAAGTCGCCGCTTTAGAGAATGGAACGGTCATAGACCATATTCCTGCCGATGTAATGTTTAAGGTTGTATCTTTATTAGAGATAGAAAACCTGACAACGCCCGTAACCATTGGTTCAAACCTTGACAGTAAGAAAATGGGGCGGAAAGGAATCTTGAAACTATCGGGAAAGTTTTTTGAAGAAGACGAAATAAACCGTATCGCACTGATAGCTCCTTCCGTAAAATTCAATCTTATTCGTGATTATGAAGTAGTTGAAAAGAAAGAAGTCCGCTTGCCCGATCATATTACAGGGATTGTTAAATGTAATAATCCGAAATGTATAACGAATAACGAACCGATGAAAACACGATTCACGATTATCGATAAGGACAATGTAACTTTGAGATGTGATTATTGCGAAGTAAAAATAGCAAAAGAAGATATTATTTTAGAATGAGACAGAATTGGAAACCGGGAACTTTAATCTATCCCTTACCCGCCGTTATGGTTTCTTGCGGGAATGAAAAAGAAAAAAATATCATTACTGTAAGCTGGACAGGAACAATTTGTACGGATCCTGCTTTATGCTACATTTCAGTTCGTCCGGATAGACATTCCCATTCTATCATTAAGGAAACGGGCGAGTTTGTTATTAATCTTACGTCCGAAAAACTAGCTTATGCAACCGATTGGTGTGGAGTTCGTTCGGGAAAAGACTTTGATAAGTTTGAAGAAATGAAACTTACGCCTGCCAAGTCGCATATTGTCAAGGCTCCTTATATCGAAGAATCGCCTTTATGCATTGAATGTCGTATAAGGGAAGTATTATCATTAGGCTCGCATGATATGTTTATCGCTGAAGTAGTGAATGTTTTGGCTGATGAAAACTATATTGATCCGGTTACAGGTTCTTTCGACATGAACAAAGCCGGCTTGATTGCTTATTCTCATGGGAAGTATTATCAATTGGGGGAACTTATCGGCAAATTCGGCTGGAGTGTTCAGAAAAAGAAATGAGAACAAGAACTATCATAATAAGTATCCTTTCATTACTAAGCCTTTTTTCTTGCATATCCCTTTATTCTCAAGAAAAGAAAAAAGAAGATTCTCATTTTAAATGGGGAATACGTGGAGGTGTAAATGCCATATCTACGAGTTTTTACGATACTTATTATGACGGACAACGCTTGGATACAGACTCTTATACCAATAAAGCAGGATACGGAGCCACCGGCTTCGCACAAATATACCTGAGTCCCTTCCTTATTCAACCGGAAGTAAGCTGGAATACGTATCGAGAAGGGATTTCTTTCATATTGCCTGAATCTTCGGGTGCAGCTTTGACGGATTATAACATGACTTTATCCAGTAATTATTGGAACATAACCATGCTTCTCGGATACAGTGTTATTAATGATGATCCTTATATATTTAATCTTATGGTGGGCACCTCTTTCCGAGCCAACTATCATACTAAATTTAAGACTAACCATTATAACGAATTTACTGATAAAGACATGCATTATAATTATTTGGGAATAATCGGATTGTCTTTTTCTATTGATCATGCTTATTTTGATATAAGATATGAGTTTAATTTTCCCAATACTTATATTCATTTTGATAAAATAGGAGCTTCTCCAAGAGAAATTTCGCCTGTTTCTATCAAGAAGAATGAGAATATTATCAGCTTTTCTTTCGGGTTTATTTTTTAAGACTTATCTTTGTCTCGTTTTTGGACAAAACAATGAAACAACAAAATGAATTGATAACAACTAATATTTATTTTTCAACAAAATGAAAAGAGACGACTTAACATTTAGCATTATTGACAAAGAATACCACCGTCAAACGTCGGGTATCGAGTTAATTGCATCTGAAAACTTCGTAAGCGAAGAAGTAATGAGAGCGCAAGGTTCTATATTAACGAACAAATACGCAGAAGGATACCCCGGAAAACGTTATTATGGCGGTTGCCAATTCGTGGATCAAATAGAACAACTAGCTATTGACCGTTTGAAAGAAATCTACGGAGCAACTTGGGCAAACGTTCAACCGCACTCAGGTGCCAGCGCAAACTTGGCAGTGTTCTTTGCATGCCTGAATCCCGGAGACAAGTTCCTAGGATTGAACCTTTCTCACGGCGGACACCTTAGTCATGGCTCGCCTGTTAATATCTCGGGAATACTTTATCATGCATTAGAATATAGTGTATCTGAAGAAACAGGTCGTGTAGATTACGAACAATTGGAGAAAATAGCTTTACAAGAAAGACCTAAACTAATTGTGGCGGGTGCTTCTGCTTATTCTCGCGAATGGGATTATGCACGCATAAGAAAGGTGGCTGACGAAATAGGCGCCATCTTCATGGTAGATATGGCACATCCTGCCGGACTTATCGCAGCCGGTTTATTAAACAATCCGGTGAAATATGCACATATCGTAACTTCAACTACACATAAAACACTACGTGGACCTCGCGGAGGAATTATCCTAATGGGCGAAGACTTCCCAAATCCTTGGGGCAAAACAACTCCTAAAGGCGAGATAAAAATGATGTCTGCTATTTTAGATTCTGCTGTATTCCCCGGAATTCAAGGCGGACCACTAGAACATGTGATTGCTGCTAAAGCAGTTGCTTTTAACGAAGCATTGCAACCTGAATATAAAACATATCAAGAACAAGTTAGAAAGAACGCTTCTGTAATGGCTCAAGCTTTGATGGACAAAGGGTATAAAATCATTTCAGGAGGCACAGACAATCACTTGATGTTGGTTGATCTTCGCAGCAAGTTCCCTAACCTAACAGGTAAACTAGCTGAAAATGCGTTGGTAGCAGCAGATATTACATCAAACAAGAATATGGTTCCTTTCGACAGCCGCTCTCCTTTCCAAACTTCCGGTTTGCGCTTCGGTGCTCCGGCGATTACTTCTCGCGGAGTGAAAGAAGATAAGATGGGCGACATCGTAGAATTGATTGATACCGTTCTTTCAAACCCTGAAGACGAAAAGACACTTAAGGCAGTTCACGAGAAAGTAAACAACATGATGAAAGACTTCCCGTTGTTTGCTTGGTAAAAAACACACCATTGACAATAGACAAAGACGAGGGGGCAACCGCCCCCTTATTTATTTCCACCTGTTGGCACACATCGTTTCCTCCTATGAAACGGAGTGTTTCCTCCTATGAAACAAAGTGTTTCCTCCTATGAAACAAAGTGTTTCAAGGTAGAAAAAAGTTTGAAACTCGTAATTATCTCATCTACTCAATCTTAAATATTAAATTTGGAATTAACTTAATTTCAAGCCAAATTCCTCGACAAGTTTGGCCAGATCCGGGTTTTTATTGACCATAAATTGATATTTTTCTTGCGGAAAGAACGGACGGTTGTCCTTAACGGTTTCACTTTGTTTGATTGAAATCTTAATGTGTGTGTTCTTCAAATGCGAGGAAAGATGATAATATATATCGTTTACTATTTCGTTCAACTTACTTTCTTGCGTAGGATTCGAGACTTCGACTTCTATTTGATTATTTTCCAAGAGTCGAGGCTCAAAGTTTAGGATCGTATTCTTCAGGTGAGCATCTTCAATCTTCCGGGCATAAGTCCTCCAATGAGTTAGCAAATCTTTTTGAGTAAAAGACTCATGTTGCTCTTCTTGCACTTGTTCGGACGTGGCAACCGCCTTTTCTTCTGTTTTTTCTTTCGGATTCTTCAAGGAAAAACGGGGAATTTCATTGCTTTTGAGTGTCGTCGCTTTCCGTCCTTCCGTTGGTTTGGGCAAAGAAACAGTAGATGCAACCGGAGTTTCATCTTGTTTAGGTGTATCCGCCTTTACTTCAAGCGGTTTGATCAGATTTTTTTTTTTATCTTCCGCTTCCGGAGTCATTAATTGGCAAAGTCTTATCAATAATAACTCGATCAATAAGCGTTTATTTTTGCTTAGTCGATAGTTCAAGTCAGTTTCATTGCTCATCTCAATGGCTTTGTAAAGAAATGATTGTGGGCATGCTTGTCCCAGACTCAGGTATTTCTCTTTCACGGCATCGCCTGTTTCGAACAAGACGATGGTTTGCGGGTCTTTACAGACCAGCAAGTCGCGAAAAAAACCTGCCAATCCGGTCAGAAAGTGCTGTCCGTCAAAGCCTTTTTCCAATATTTCATTGAATAATAAAAGGGAACGGCTGACGTCTCCGCCCAGGAATGCTTCGGTCAAAGAGAAGTAATATTCATAGTCCAAGACATTTAGATTATCAATTACCGACTTATAGGTCATGTTTCCTTGCGAGAAACTAACCACTTGATCGAAGATTGAAAGTGCATCGCGCATTCCTCCATCGGCTTTTTGGGCAATAACATTCAAGGCTTCTCGCTCAAAAGTTACTTTTTCTTCGCCAGCCACGTATTCTAAATAGTCAACTATATCGTTGATATTTATTCGATTAAAATCATATATCTGACAACGTGAAAGGATAGTTGGCAAAATCTTGTGCTTTTCTGTAGTTGCCAAGATAAAAATAGCGTAATGAGGCGGTTCTTCCAATGTTTTAAGAAAAGCATTGAAAGCAGCAGTCGATAACATGTGAACCTCGTCAATGATATAAACTTTATACTTCCCTAATTGAGGAGGTATGCGCACTTGCTCGGTCAAAGAGCGTATATCATCAACACTGTTATTGGAAGCGGCATCTAATTCGTGAATATTATAAGAACGATTCTCATTAAAAGATTGGCAAGACTCACATTCATTGCAAGGTTCGCCGTCTGCTTTCGGACTTAAACAGTTGATTGATTTAGCAAAAATACGCGCACAAGTTGTTTTTCCTACTCCCCTCGGTCCGCAAAACAAATAAGCATGCGCCAATTTATTGTGAAGAATCGCATTCTTTAGGGTAGTTGTTAATGATTTCTGCCCGATTACGGAATGAAAATTACCTGGTCTGTATTTCCTTGCCGAAACAATATAGTTGTCCATCTTTTAATTCTTTTCGCAAAGATAGAAAAAAAAGGGGAAAAAGACTATCTTTGTGGGATGAAAAAAGCACTAAAATCTCTATATGAATATCGAATCGGCATTGCTATTGCCTTTTTTGTTGTCATAACTTTTGTTATTGGGGAATATACATTATTTCATCGAAGACAATATAATAAGGAGATAACCGAACTAAAAAAGGAGATTCAATCCTTAAGAGAACTAAATGCAAAGGAATTGGAGCTTCTTGAAGCTTTGGAAAATAGCAATGAAGCCTTAGAAAACTTTGCAAGAGAGAAATACGGTATGGTAAGAGCCGGAGAAGAAGTATTCATTATCAAAGAAAATGAGCATGAAACCAAATAAAATAATCAATTCCATCTTTTACATTTCCTCTATCTTATTGGCAGGCTCGGCGGTTGCTTACTTCTTTGAACAAACCATCACTCCTTATATATATACCATCGCTGCGGCTTGCCTTAGTGTTGTTTTCTTGATCACGCTCTATAAAGGAGATAATTTCCGCTTGAAACGTTTGAATATTCAGCAAGTCATTACTGCTCTTTCGCTTGCTGCTTCCTCCTATTTTATGTGTACGGGCAAAAACGAATGGTATCTGTTTCTGTTAATCGCTTCCGTATTGATTCTTTATGGAGTATTTGTCAAAGACCACGAGTTAAAGAAAAATGGAAAAGATAACGAGTCTTCAAAATAACAGGATAAAGAATTTAGTTAAGCTGCAAAGCAAATCTAAAGAAAGGAAGGAACAAGGACTTTTTCTTGTCGAAGGAGCGCGCGAAATCAGTTTAGCATTAGCCGGAAACTACGAGTTTGATTCGGTATATATCTTTCCCGAATTGATAAATAAGATTGATTATCCGGAAATACTTCCTCAACTGAATCAATTGACATCCAATCTGTTTGAAGTAAACGAACTGGTATTCCAAAAGATTGCTTACCGCGAAAATTCTGATGGGATATTAGCCCTGGTTAAACCGAAGTCGCATACATTAGCTGACTTAAACCTGCCTGAAAACCCTTTTATCATTGTTTTGGAAGCAGTTGAAAAGCCCGGCAACTTAGGTGCTATCTTAAGAACTGCCGATGCTGCAAAGGCAGATGCCGTGATTGTTTGTGATCCTTTGGTAGATATTTATAATCCTAACGTAATCCGTTCGAGTGTAGGTTGTTTGTTTACGGTGCCTGTTGCGGTATCTTCCAACAAAGAAGCCTTCCAATTCTTAAAAGAAAGGGAAATCCACACCTACGCAGCCGAACTAGCAGCCGCCGAATATTATCAAACGGTGGATTACACCAAACCTTCGGCAATAATTATGGGTACTGAAGCTGACGGACTTACTTCCTTTTGGATAGCGAATGCCGATAAGCGAATCAAAATCCCGATGCGGGGTGCGATTGATTCTTTGAACGTTTCGGTATCTGCGGCTATTCTGACTTTTGAAGCCATGCGCCAGCGCGATTTCACTTAAATCGTTTGCTCAATTCCTCTTCGCCAAGTGCAGATATGATTAGTTTGCCGTCAGGAGTATAGTTTGGAGAAGAAGACGACAGGAGTCTATTCACTAAATTCATAACTTCCTCCTGCGAAAGTATCTTTTCCGAAGAAATAGCTGCCTTCTTTGCCAAGGTCAAAGCCATGATCTCGGATACTTCTTCCTTTACCTCACAACCTATTTCCAATACTTTATTCGTCATATCTTGTAAAAGATCAACTACATCCATATTATCCAAACCTTCGGGCACTCCATTGATGGAATAAGTATTGCTTCCTATTTCCTCCAAATCGAATCCCATAAAGACAAAATCATCTAAGATACAAGGCAATACAGTTGCTTCTTTAGGCGTAAAAGATATTTCTTCAGGGAACAAGAGTCGCTGCGACAGTCCCTGTTTTTGGTTTATTTTGCGGATGTATTCATCGAATAAGACTCGGATATGTGCCCGCCTTTGATTGATAACTGTAAGTCCGGAAGGCAATAATGCCAAGAGATATTTACCTTTATAAGAAATGAATGGGAAGTTCTCTCGCCTGGATTCTTTATCTTCAAATAAAGGTTCAACCGATGGAGATAAAGAAGAAGACGGAAATACTTCATTCTTATTGGGATAAAGGGTTTCCCAACCCGCAGTCGGCGTATTATTTGGCTTATGATATTCTTTGAAAGGATTATAATCCGAACGAATAGACACTTGAGGCGCTTTGACAGGTTCTTTTCTTTTTTCGGTATAAACAGGCATATCAAAAGCTCCTTCTTGGTCAAACTCTAAAGAAGGAATCGCAATCGCTTCCTTAACTACCGCCGAAAGTATCTGAAAGATGGCTTGTTCGTTCTCGAATTTAATTTCTGTCTTGGTCGGATGAATATTTATGTCTATCGTTGAGGGATCTACTTCGAAATAAAGAAAATAATTCGGCTGAAATCCGGAAGGAATAAAAGCTTCCATCGCCAAAGCAATGGATTTATTAAAATAAGGATGCCGCATATATCTGCCATTGACAAAGAAATATTGCAAGGCAGCTCTCTTTTTTGCCGATTCCGGATTACCAATAAAGCCGGAAACCTCTATTAAAGACGTTTTCACATCCACAGGAATCAACTGTTGATTAATCTTATTCCCGAAAATGTTCTTTATTCGTAGTTTGATATTAGAAACAGGCAAGTTATAAACCTCTACCCCATTATGAATAAGTGTAAACGCAATATCAGCACGCACCAAAGCCACCCGTTCAAACTCCGTAAGTATATTCTTAAACTCCGTTTCATTAGACTTAAGAAACTTACGTCTTGCCGGAACATTGAAGAATAAGTTTTTAACAGAGAAAGTAGTACCATTACTGCTTCCAATGGATTCATGTCTGGCAATAACCGAACCTGCAATCTCTACTAAGGTTCCTATTTCATCTTCTTTTCTTTTTGTCTTTAATTCGACTTGAGCTACAGCCGCTATCGAAGGCAAAGCTTCTCCACGAAAGCCCATCGTCTTTAAAGAAAATAAATCTTGAACGGAAGTGATTTTAGAAGTAGCATGTCTTTCAAAAGCCATTCGGGCATCCATCTCGGACATTCCTTTTCCGTTGTCTGTGATTTGGATTAAAGTGCGCCCGGCATCTTTAATAACCACAGAAATACTATCGGCTCCTGCATCTATAGCGTTTTCGACCAGCTCCTTTACTACAGAAGCTGGTCGTTGTATCACTTCTCCGGCAGCTATTTGGTTAGCTACCGAATCGGGAAGTAAGTTTATAATGTCTGTCATTAAAGTCTTTCTCTCAACTTATCGAGCATATCTTTAACCATTCGCTCCATATCATATTTAGGAGACCAATCCCATTCTTTACGAGCGCAAGAATCATCTAAACTGTTAGGCCAAGAGTCCGCGATGCTTTGTTTCAATGGATCTACATCGTATTCCATCTCAAAGTCGGGGCAATGTTTCTTGATTTCCTGATAAAGCATTTCAGGATCAAAGCTCATTGCAGTAACATTGAATGAGTTACGGTGCACTAAACGGCTTGGATCTGCTTCCATAATGTTTATAGCTGCATCTAAAGCGTCCGGCATGTACATCATATCCATACGAGTTCCTTTTGCAATAGGGCAAATGAACTTTTCGCCTTTTACTGCTTTATAAAAAATCTCAACAGCATAATCTGTAGTACCTCCGCCGGGCAAAGTCATATAAGATATAAGTCCGGGGAAGCGAACCGAGCGAGTATCTATACCGAAACGTTTGGTATAATAATCACTTAATAACTCTCCGGTTACTTTAGTTATACCATAAATAGTAGTCGGACGTTGAATCGTATCTTGCGGCGTATTATCCTTTGGAGTATCCGGACCAAATGCACCGATAGAACTTGGAGTAAATACGGCGCAATTATTATCTTTCGCTACTTCTAAACAATTCATTAGTCCACCGATACCAATATTCCAACCTAAAGAAGGATTCTTCTCGGCAGTTGCAGATAATATAGCTGCTAAGTTATATATGGTATCGATATTATGTTTTTTTACAATCTCATCTAATTGCTTGATGTTCATTACATCTATTTCTTCAGTAGGTCCAGCCTCGAAAAAACCCTCAGGATAAGGAGGAGCATAATATCCGCAGATAACATTATCTGCTCCATAAATAGAACGCAAGCGAATAGCCAGCTCCGAACCTATTTGTCCGGTACTACCAACGATAAGAATTTTTTTCATTATTACTGTAAGAGTTTTATTTGTATAAATTTATTTGATTACGTTTAGTTCTTTACCCAACTTAGTAAATGCATCGATACATTTATCTAAGTCTGCTTTTTCATGAGCAGCAGATATTTGCACACGGATACGAGCTTGATCTTTAGGAACTACTGGATAAGAAAAACCGGTTACGTAGATTCCTTCTTTAGATAAGCGGCTAGCCATTTCTCCTGCTAATTTTGCATCATACAACATAACTGCACAGATAGCAGATTGGGTAGGTTTAATATCAAAACCGGCAGCTAGCATTTTTTCTACGAAATAAGCTGTGTTGTCATGCAATTTATCTAACAAGGCACTGGAGCTTTCCAACATATTGAAGGTGCAAATTCCGGCTCCAACCACTGAAGGTGGCAATGAATTAGAGAATAAATAAGGACGAGAGCGTTGGCGCAACATTTCGATGATTTCTTTTTTTCCGGTAGTAAATCCACCGATAGCTCCACCAAATGCTTTTCCTAAGGTACCGGTCAAGATTTCTACTTTACCTAAAAGATTGAATTGTTCGGTGGTTCCGCGCCCGGTTTTTCCTACTACGCCTGCCGAATGTGATTCATCAACCATCACCATAGCGTTATATTTATCAGCCAATTCATAGATTTTGTCCAAAGGAGCTACATTTCCGTCCATAGAAAATACACCATCCGTAACAATCAAACGGAAACGTTGTGCTTGAGCCGCTTGTAATTGTTTTTCCAAGTCTTGCATATCAGCATTTGCGTAACGATAACGCACTGCTTTACAAAGACGAACACCATCTATTATAGATGCATGATTCAAACTATCGGAAATAATGGCATCTTCCTCAGATAATAAAGGTTCGAATACGCCTCCATTAGCATCAAAGCAAGCAGCATAAAGGATAGTATCTTCTGTTCCGAAGAAACGAGCAATTACTTTTTCCAATTCCTTATGATAATCTTGCGTTCCACAGATAAAACGTACGGAAGACATTCCATAACCTCTTTCATCCATCGCTTTTTTTGCAGCAGCTATCAATTCAGGATTATCAGACAGTCCTAAATAATTGTTTGCACAAAAGTTTAATACTTCTTCTCCCGTCTCCAAGCGAATTTTCACTTTTTGTGGAGTAACTATAATTCTCTCAGCTTTATATAAACCTGCCGATTTAATAGCATCTATCTCTGTAGTAAGATGTTGTTGGAATTCTTTATAAGCTTTCATTATATTCTAAAAATTTTAGCGCAAAGATAATACTTTTAATGGAGAATTTTAGATTCAATATTTAAGATTTTAGATTAATTTATTTACGATCT
>DAIPZW010000015.1:0-11905 GCA_036781965.1 Bacteroidales bacterium | reverse complement strand
TTATATATATCTTTGCAGGCTGAAATGGGAAGAATAGTTGGCATAGACTATGGGAAAAAGAGAACCGGAATAGCGGTTTCTGATCCGTTGAAAATAATAGCAAATGGTTTAACGACTGTTCCTAGTTTTAAGCTGATTCAATTCTTGCAAGATTATTCTAAAAAAGAAAGAATAGACTTGTTTCTTATTGGAGAGCCAAGACAAATGGATTATTCTCCTTCAGAGAATATGGAGAGGGTTCTTCAGTTTAAGGAAAAACTTCAAAAGAGTATCCCTGAAATACCCATTCAAATGGTAGATGAGAGATTTACTTCAGTATTAGCACACAGAGCAGTAATTGAAGCAGGTTTAAAAAAGAAAGATAGACAAAATAAAGAATTAATAGATGAAATGAGTGCGACGATTATGTTGCAATCCTATCTTGAAAGTAATAATTTGAAATGATACGACCAATATATTTATACGGACATCCGATATTAAGGAAAGAAACGAAAGATATACCCTTGGATTATCCTAATCTCAAAGCCCTATTAGAGGATATGTTTGAGACAATGGAAAATGCAGATGGAGTGGGTTTGGCTGCTCCCCAAATAGGTTTGAATGATCGTATTTTAGTAATAGACTTGACTCCTTGTGAAGAGCAAGATTCTTCTTGCGCCGGCTTCAAAAAAGTTTTTATCAATTCTCATATAATAGAAAGAGAGGGCGAAGAAGTGCTTATGGAAGAAGGTTGTCTGTCAATTCCTCATATTCATGAAAAAGTAGCTCGCAAAGATAAAATACGCATTCAATATTTAGATGAAGATCTTAATCCTCATGATGAAGTTTTTGAAGGATATAAAGCACGTGTAATACAACATGAGCATGATCATCTGGAAGGAATTATGTTTGTAGATCATCTTTCCGGAATAAGAAAACAAATGATTCGATCGAAGTTAAATAAAATAATGGAAGGTCGAGTAAATTGTTCTTATTCGACGAAAGCAGCTCCGGCGAAAAAATAAAATTACATGAAGATATTATGAATAGAAGAAAAACGACACTTTTAATGAGTTTGATGATTACGGCAATGATCGCTTTTTCATCTTGTCTCACAACAAAGCAAACTAATCTCTTGAGAGAAACCGGAACCGGTGATATCCCTGCTTATCAAGAAATTCAATCTATTGGAGAATACACAATTAAGCCGGGTGATGAAATTGGAGTAATGATTTCTGTTCCTCAACAATCTTTTCAAACAGAAGCTCTTTTTAGTTTGTTCACTAGTAATTCAGGCGGGCAAAGAGATGATAATAAATTAAGAACTTTAGCCGTGGGTCCTGATGGATTTATTTATTTTCCTTATCTAAAAGATATTTATGTTGCCGGAAAGACTACACTTCAAATTCAACAAGAATTAGAAACACGTATAAATAGAGATCTTCTTGTAGAAGAAGGATGTATTGTACATGTCTATTTAGCTAACCGCTATTTTAGTGTGATAGGAGAATCTTCTGTTGGGCGATATCCAATAGCAAAAGAACAATTAACTATTTTCCAAGCATTATCTCAAAGCAAGGACATTAAACAATATGGGAATAGAGCGAAGATAAAAATTATTCGTCAAACTGAAAATGGTTCAGAAATCAGAACCTTTGATTTGAGAAGTGAAGATATTGTAAACTCAGCTTATTATTATGTTCAACCGAATGATGTTATTTATGTGGAACCTCTAGGAAGACAATTTTGGGGTGTAAACTCTTTCGCTTCTATTTTTGCTATTATATCTACATTGACGACATTGGGCGTTACTATTTACAATCTGACCAAATAAGAAAAAATATGAAACTAATATATAAATTAATAGTTTGTTTAAGTGTTCTTTTACTTTCTTCGTCTTGTATTACCAACAAAAATAAACTTTACTTGCAAAAAGAAGAATCTAAAATGTATGAAACAGAGTCTTTTGAACAATATCGACTCTGCGTAAATGATGAAATAGTTTATTTTTTATTGACAGCGAGTTCAGAAACCCAATACTTGTATAATATCGGGGATATTTCCCAAGCTGGAAATAATCAAAATTCTTTTCGTATTTATGAAGATGGCTGTGTAGTATTACCTACTATAGGTAAAGTGAAAATAGCAGGTCTTACTCTCCGGGAAGCAGAAAAAATAATTACAGATCGTTTTTCTTCTATTGTTTTGGATGCGGAAGTTAAATTAGCTTTAACTAATAATTACTTCTATGTTCAAGGAGATAATGGGAAAGGACAATTTATGGTTTATAAGGAAAATCTAAATATCTTTCAAGCTTTAGCAATGGCCGGAGATATTTCTTCTACAGGAGATAAAAGTAAAATAAAATTGATTAGAAGAGGAGTTGACGGAAAAGATCATGTTGAAACATTTGATTTAAGAAAAGAATCTATAGTGGAATCGGAATATTATTATATAAAACCCAATGATGTATTATATATTCCTACTAATTCGAATTCATTCTTTCGAATTGATTCTTTTACAGGCTTTGTATCTTTGATTTTAACTCCGGTTTCGTTCTTGTTAATGACTATTTCTTTCTTTAAGTAAAAATAGTAAACATCAATTATAGAATTAAATATGAAAAATATTCAATCATCAGAACAAGAGATAGATCAATTGTTAAGTGCAAAAAATAATTCAAGTTCTTCTTTTGATATAATAGGGTTTATTCTAAAATCATTCAAATATTGGTATTTGTTTGTTATTGCATTTGCTATTGGAGGTGGTTTGGCTTTGTTAAAAAACAAGTCATGGACACCAACATATAGAACTTCTACTACCCTTATGATACAGGATAATCGCTCTGGACAGCGAAATGATTTTATGTCAGGCTATGGGAATTCTTTACAAAAGAATATAAATAATCAGATGATTATGTACACTTCTTATGATTTCCTTTCACGTGCTATTGAGAAATTAAACCTAACGAATGAAATTTATATCAAACATCGTTTTAGAAATACGATATTATATAAACATGCTCCGATTGAAATTGAAACAAACTTTATAGCAAATCAAGCTTATGGATTAGAGTTTAAGATAAATGGAGTAGATAGCAATTCGTATATTGTTTCTTTTGAGGGAAATGATAAAATTCAAGCTTTTAGTTTGGAAGGGAATTATGATGAATCAATTCAGCATGATTTGTTCTTCATGGAAGTCCATAAAACAGACTTGTTTGTAGATTCAACTCCAACGTATGATTTATATTTTCATTTTTTCTCTAAAAATCAGTTGATTAATTCTTATGCCAGTCGCATATCTTCATATTTGTTAATGGATAATTCTACGGTGATGGAAATTTCATTAACAGGTAAAGTTGCTCAAAGAGATGTTGATATGCTTAATTATTTGAATGCTCAATTCTTTGAAGATGATTTGATGCGTAAGAATGAAATTGCCGAAAGATCTATTGATTTCATCGAAAGACAATTGATAATCATGAAAGATTCAGTTGATATTTCAGGGCAAAAACTGAATAATTATCAACGCTCTTCAGGTTTGTACTCGGCAGATATGTCTAGTGCTCATATGAAAGAAATGGAAAGTTTAAATCAGATTAGAAATGAATTGAGACTCAGAAGGAATTATTTGGATTATCTTTCCAATGCTATAGCTACAACGGGTAATGACTTTCCTGATCCTTCCAGTATGGGAGTTGCTAATTCTCAATTAAGCGCTTATATTACTCAATATAATTTGCTGATTACAGAAATGAAATCATTGGGGACTGAAAGTCCTATCTATAAGCGCAATCAAGTCGTATTGAATGACTTGAAGAAGACTATTCAAGATTTTGTGACATCTTTGTATTCAACACTACAGATAGAAGAAAATGATGCAAATCAGAGATATGGTAGAGCATCATCAGAAGTTGCCAGTTTGCCTGAAAGAGAGCGAGCATTGCTTGGTCATGAACGTGATTATAAAATGACGGATACATACTATACTTATTTAGCTCAAAGAAGAATAGAGAGTCAAATCCAAAAAGCATCCAATACTCCGGATAATTATGTAATAGACGAGCCTCGAGTAAACGGAGTGATTAATGGTAGTGCGCTTTCTCGGAATTATGTAATGTATATACTCATTGCTTTATTGTTTCCTCTTGTTTTTGTAATATGTAAAGAGTATCTCTTCAAGTTATCTGTTCAAGCGAGAGATGAAGTGGAGAGAATAACTCAACTACCTTTCTTGGGGACAGTGGAAAGAACGCAATTTAATAAAGAGAAATTTGTATTGAAGAATCATCCTCGCTCTCGATTTGCTGAAAGTTTTAGGAACATACGTACTCGTATGGAGTATCTAGCTAAAAAAACAAAACCAATTTCCATGTTGATTACATCAACAGAGCCGGGAGATGGGAAAACATTCATTATTACTAACTTGGCTTCTGTTTATGAAATAGGAAAGAAAAAGGTGATTTTAGTGGACTTTGACTTACGCCGTCCTGCATTAACAGAATCAATAGGATTGAAAGATAAAAAAGGATTAACTAATTATTTGATTGGACAAACAAGCATAGATGATATAATTGTTAAGCATGAAGAATCCGGATTAGATATTATTCCGGCCGGAGCGGTGCCTCCTAATCCAAGTGAATTGATTCAAACCGATAAAACCCAAGAATTACTGGAAGAACTAATAAAACGTTATGATTATGTATTATTAGACTGTAGTCCGGTTGGTTTAGTTTCTGATGCTCATTACTTAGCTCGTTTGGTGGATGTAGTTATTTATACTGTAAGAAACGAAAAAACCAATAAGAACTTCCTTAAATATACCATTAAGGAGCTTAAAGAAGATGGTATCAGTAATTTGGCTATTGTTTATAATGATGTAGATTCTAAGAAAGGGAGCTATGGATATTATGGTAATAGTAAATATTATGGAAAAAGTTCATATTACTTAAAACATAGTAATTATTATCATAACGATTAGGCATTATCTAAATTTTGCGTATATTTGCGCATGATGAAAAGCCAATCCTTTAGAACTCTATTTATATTAATCTCGTTGTTTGTTTGTGGTATAGCGCCAATGCAATCACAGATTAATACGGATAGAGTTCTTTCTATAGGTAAGAATGCTCTTTACTTTGAAGACTATGTCTTATCCATTCAATACTTTAATCAAGTAATAAAATCAAAGCCTAATTTAGCGGAACCTTATTTTTATCGTGGTTTAGCTAAGTTTTATTTAGATGATTACACCGGTGCAGAACAAGATTTAACAGCTTGTCTAAACTTAAATCCGTTCTATTGGATGGCTTACCAAGTAAGAGGCTCAGCAAGGCAGAATTTAAATGACTACAAAGGAGCAATAGAAGATTATAATAAAGGATTGGAGTTTCAGCCTGTAGATAAACAATTATTGTTTAGTAAAGCTATTTCATTAACTTTATCAGAAGATTATGATACTGCTTTATCCACCTTAGATTATCTAGTTGAAATACAATCTACCTATATCCCTTCTTATTTAGTTAGAGGCGGAATATATATAGAAAAAGAAGATACAGTACAAGCACTCCAAAATTTTGACAAAGCATTAGAGATTGACAAATATTATGCTCCGGCTTATGCTCAGCGGGCGATGTTCTTTATTCAACAAGAAGAATATGATAAGGCATTGACAGACTTGAATGAAGCAATACGATTAGAAAATCAACAAACTAGTTATTATGTCAATCGAGGTCTGGTTCGCTTTTATTTAAATGACCTTCGTGGAGCGATGTCTGACTATGATATGGTTATTAATATAAATGGAAATAACAGTATTGCTCGTTTTAATCGCGGACTGATGCGACAAAATGTAGGCGATATAGAAGGATCTGTTGAAGATTTTAATAAGGTCATTGAATTAGAACCGAATAACTTTATTGCTTATTATAATCGTACTCTTTTGAATGTTAATCTCGGACGTTATAATAACGCTCTTAATGATTTAGAGCAAGTATTAAATGAATATCCCAACTTTGTTCAAGGTTATTATCTTCGCTCGCAAATAAAAAGAGAGATGAATCGATTGCGCGAAGCGGAAAGTGATTATTGGTATGCTTATAATTTAGAAAAGAACTTAGAAAAACTGAAGAAACAAGGCAAAGTAATAACCGGCAAGGCTATCTTAACTGCTGAAGAAGCGGGAAAAGAAGATGAAAAGGACGACAAGGTCAGAGAACGTTCCGATCAAACGATTGAAAAGTTCAATCGTTTAGTGGTATATGATAAAGAAGAAGAATCCAAGACTAAGTATGCAAGTCAAATAAGGGGTAGGGTGCAGGACAATCAAGTGAAAGTGGATCTGGAGCCTCAGTTTATTATTACTTATTATGAAATACCGGGCGAAATTGATAAGACAGCTGCGAGATACAACAAAGTTATTTCTGATTTCAATAAGACAAATCCTTTGAAAATGCAGCTTCGTGCTGTAAATCAAGAGATACCTCTTACAGATGACCAGGCAGATTATCATTTTCAATCAATTGCTGATTATTCTTTACGGATTCAAATAAACGAAAATGACGAGATTGCTTACTTTGCTCGTGGAATAGATTATATGCTCCTGCAAGATTTCTCAGAAGCCATATCCAATTATAATAAAGCGATAGAGTTGGATCCAAATTTCATCTTGGCTTATTTTAATCGAGCGGTTACTCGTTATAAAGAAATAGAAATTGACAATCAACGAAAAGGAAATGCCGATCCTTTGGATATTAAGCTAGATGTAAATACTTCGTCGAAATATAATTTATTAAAAGCTCCGGCTCAGGATAAGATAGAAGCGAATCCACTTTACCGTTACGATCTTTTGATTCAAGATTATAATACGATCTTAACTATTGATCCTAACTTTGTTTACGCTTATTTCAATCGCGGAAATATTCGTTGCTTGCAAAGAAACTTCGAAGCTGCCGTAGAAGACTATACTGAGGCTATTCGTATTAATCCGGATTTCTCGGAAGCCTATTTCAATCGCGGACTGACCTATTTATATCTTGGGAATACCACTCAAGGTATTGAAAATCTTAGTAAAGCGGGAGAATTAGGTATGGCAAAAGCGTATAGTATCATCAAACGAATGACGACAAACTAAACGCTTTTAATCGGAAATCTTAAAAATTAGGATTCTTGAACTACTTTGATTTTCAATTCGTCTAATTGCTCTTGAGCTAATGGGGCAGGAGCGTCTAACATAACGTCTCTACCTGAATTGTTTTTAGGGAAAGCGATGCAATCACGAATAGAATCCAAGCCGGCAAAGACTGAAACGAAACGATCAAGCCCGAAAGCAATACCTCCATGAGGAGGAGCTCCGTATTTGAAGGCATTCATTAAGAAGCCGAACTGAGTTTGAGCCTGTTCGTCTGTAAAACCTAAAAGAGTGAACATCTTCTTTTGCAATTCGCTATCGAAAATACGAATCGAACCGCCTCCAATTTCAACTCCATTGATTATCATGTCGTAAGCATTAGCCCGAACAGCAGCAGGATTGGTTTCCATCAACGGAATATCTTCCAATTTAGGACTTGTGAACGGATGATGTTTAGCAAAATACCGTTCTAATTCCTCGTCATATTCTAATAATGGGAAATTAGTTACCCAAAGGCATTGATAATCCTCTTTATTTCTCAAACCTAAGCGATTACCCATTTCAAGACGTAATTCGCACAACTGTTTTTGAGCTTTTTCTGTGTTTCCACATATAATAAGGAGTAAATCACCCGGTTTAGCTCCCGCCCTGTCCAACCATTGTTTCAAGTCGTCAGTTGTATAGAACTTATCAACCGATGATTTGATGCTTCCATCTAGGTTATAACGAACATAGACTAAGCCCATGGCACCAATCTGCGGACGTTTAACAAAGTCTGTCAATTCATCTACTTGCTTGCGGGTGTATTCTGCGCAACCTTCGGCACAAATAGCTCCGATATACTCGGCATTATCAAAAACACCGAAACCTTTGCCGCCGGTTAAGTCTTTAATTTCGATGAACTCCATACCAAAGCGTGTATCCGGCTTGTCTGAGCCGTAAAGTCTCATAGCTTCGGAGTAAGGCATGCGAGGGAAATCGGGCAAATCGATACCTTTTATAGTTTTGAACAGGTATTTAGTCATACCCTCAAATAAGTTCAATATATCCTCTTGTTCTACAAAAGACATTTCGCAGTCAATTTGCGTAAATTCCGGTTGGCGGTCGGCACGAAGGTCTTCATCTCTGAAACATTTCACGATTTGGAAGTAACGATCAAAGCCGGAAACCATCAATAATTGCTTCAACGTTTGAGGAGATTGAGGCAAAGCATAAAATTCGCCCGGATTCATGCGCGAAGGAACAATAAAGTCTCTTGCTCCTTCAGGCGTTGAGCCAACCAAAACAGGAGTTTCCACTTCCAAGAAGCAGTTTTCATTCAGATAACTACGAGTTGCAAACGCCATCTTATGTCTAAGTTCCAAATTCGCTCTTACGCTGTTCCGTCTTAAGTCCAAATAGCGATATTTCATCCTTATATCATCACCGCCATCGGTTTCATCTTCAATAGTAAACGGAGGAACTTCCGAAGGATTAAGTACATTCAACTCCGAAACAATGATTTCTATATCTCCGGTCGGTATGTTTGAATTTTTATTAGAACGCTCGGCAACTGTTCCTGTGATTTGAATCACCCATTCCCGTCCAAGTTTTAAAGCTTCATCACATAATGGGGCATTAGTCTCTTGATTAAACACCAATTGAGTGATTCCATATCTATCTCTTAGGTCGATGAATATCATTCCGCCGAATTTGCGGGATTTTTGTATCCAACCTGATAAAGTTACTTCTTTTCCTAGATCTGAGATGCGGAGTTCGCCGCAAGTATTCGTTCTATACATAATCCAAAATTAATTTTAATGCCACAAAAGTACATAAAAGAACGAAATAATATCTTTTTTATAAAGAAAAACATAAAATTTTCTTGAAAGATTTTGCATTAATCAAAAATAAATATACCTTTGCACTCGCAAAACAATCGAGGTGTAGCGCAGTCCGGTTAGCGCACCTGCTTTGGGAGCAGGGGGTCCCAGGTTCGAATCCTGGTACCTCGACTAGTAAAACAGAGAGAGTTACGAATAAAATCGCAACTCTCTTTTCTTTTTAGTTTACTTATTTCTTTCTTGGGAGTTAGAATCCGTAAAACAAACCAATATTGATTGAACTATTACCAATATCGTTTTTTACTCGGCTACTAAAAGAATAAGGTGTAAGTTGATATTCGAGAAATACTCCAATATGTTTGTATCGTAAACTTGCTCCTATATTAAAAAGTGGAGCATTAATATAAGCATACTCCTCATTGTCATTATGGTCATAGCCTGTTATTATATTTGTCTCAAGACCGCTATAACCAATTCCTGCATATGTATTTAAGAAAAGATTCTTTTTTAGTGTACGTTGATGTCTGGCGCGTGCTCCTAATTGAATCAAAGCTCTAGCCTTTGTTCTGTCTGTTTCCCCATCTTTATATAAGTAATCAAAGTAATTTCGCCCAACAGGGAAGCACGCTGATACGAAAAGATCTATCACAAAACTATTATTTCGTAGAGGAAGACCTGCCGTTATCCCAATACCCGGAGCTATATTGTACGTATTACTTAAATTACCCATAGGTATTCGAGAGAGAATCTGAAATTCGATAAGATGAGCCCATTCGGATGTAGGATCAATTTGATCTTCGTGAGGAGTTTCATAAACAGGTGTATCAAACAAACTAATAGCCGTGTAGGGCAACTCGGGAATAGTCATAAATTCTCGAAGAAGAAGTGGAAGTTCGTAGTCATTTCTATTATATCCCCAGCCGCTCAATATACAACTGATATAATATCCATTCAATTCAATAGCTACGTAATAGACTAATAAAGTACCTCGGGAGTATTTCTCTTTAGGTAAATATGCAACCCTCTTTGCTGTTACAGGTTTATCCATAAAAAGAATGTCAATATCTTCTTCTTCCAAGTTAATTGCTAGTTCTGTATTAACCATCATTTGTCTATTTCTATCCATAATAGCCTCTTCCATCGTATTGAACTCTCTCCAACTAACTTGTCCTCCTTGGAAGTAGATGTTATTAGGACTTCTCCATTGACAAGCAGTTCCTAAGTCAATAATACTTCCGGCAAAGAAAATAGATTCGGCGGATAGATCAGAAGTGACTAGCCTATTAAGTTTTTCTGATAAATATTCCTTGATAAATGCTCTTTCGAGCAATGTATCACGAGAGTTATAAGTAGCAAAATAGATGGATTCTGTAGTTTTATCCGTTTTTTCAAAGAGATAATATACTTGATTTAGATAAACTAAGGAATCTGCCAATGGCTTAGCTTCAAGTAATAGAATTCGGTTTTCTTGTTCGAAAGAAGAATTAGCGTATTCCGATTCAATCTTGGTTTTATTTTCATTCTTCTTAAGAAGTTTACTAACTGTTTTCTTATCTTTCAATGGTTTATTGACAGAAGAAATAATAACATCATAGCCTCCTACAGAAAAGAATATATTTTCTTTGGAATCTTTGATTCCTTTTAGGTTGGAAAAGTTATATTCTTGAGCCGAAATCGAAGAATTATAAATGAAAAGGGCTAATAAAGTTAGCAATAATTTGGTTTTTGAGTGATTCATTAGTTTATTATTTATCTGGCAAATATATAAATTATTTTTTGTCCCGAAAAAAAAACGTACTTTTACGCTCTAAAACAAAACAATGGAATACAGATTAAATAAATATATAAGCGGATCGGGCTATTGCTCCCGAAGAGAGGCAGACCGACTGATTGAAGAAGGATACGTGAAGGTCAACGGGAAAAAGGCGACTATCGGAATGAGGGTCTTGCCCGGACAAAAGGTCAAAGTGAGAGGCGAATTGATTGTCAATCAGATTGAACCGGTGTATATAGCCTTTAACAAGCCGGTGGGAGTGGTTTGTACGACCGACCCGAACGAGAAAGACAATATTGTGGACTTTATCAGCTACGAGCAGCGTATTTTCCCGATCGGCAGGCTGGATAAAGATTCGCAAGGACTGATTCTTTTGACCAACGACGGGGATATTGTGAACAAAATCTTGCGCGTAGGCAACAGTCATAAAAAGGAATACCTCGTGAGAGTTAATAAACCGATAACTAAAGACTTTCTGACTCAAATGGCGCAGGGAGTTCCCATCTTGGATCGGGTTACTCGTCGCTGCGAAATAAAAGAAATCAACCCTTTTACCTTTCAAATCTCCTTGATACAGGGCTTAAACCGTCAAATTCGCCGTATGTGTGAATATTTTGACTATGAAGTGCTCAAATTGGAGCGTATTCAGATCATGAATATAAAGTTGGACGGAATCGGGCAGGGAAATTGGAGAAGTTTAACCTTCACAGAGTTGGAAGGACTGTTCGACCTCTTGGAAAAGTCAAAAGACGTGGCGGAATCAAAGCGCCCGTCCAACAGCAATAAGGCTATGAACCGGGCTTTGCAGGAATATGACATAAAGACAAACTATCGCAAGGCTGCCAGCGTGTCTAAATTGTCTAAGAAAAAGGGTATCGCTCCGGAAATAGAAGACATCGAACCGGAAGAAAGAAACAAACAGAAACCTAAAAAGAAAAAACCGACCGGTCCGAGGATTGGAAAATCCAAGCCAACCGGCAAAAAGATGCAAGCAAGCAAGCGAACTTCTTCTCCGAAAGGGACAAGGAAATAGTTGAGAGTTATTATTTAAGATTCAATACTTAAGATTTCAGATTAGATAAACATTACACCCTGAACGTTATTCCTCACCCTAAATCCCTCTCCTTCGAGGAGAGGGACTTTTTATTTCGATTTTGTTTTAGTTCCCTCATTTGTAAAAAGGGCAGAGAGAAGTGTA
>DAIPZW010000014.1:10115-11945 GCA_036781965.1 Bacteroidales bacterium | reverse complement strand
AGATACATATTTTTCAATAAGTTTTCATCAATTCTTTAAAATAATAGATAATATTCTACAAATTCAAATGACTATCCTTAGGATATTTAACGCTATAGCTGATTTGATAAGTTTTGGTTTCGCCGGCTTTTAGCTTTTCTTCCCAAGTGATTACGCCTAATTCTTCAATATTATGAGTCCAAGTGGTAGTTTCTTTAGTAATCA
Organism: Bacteroidales bacterium; assembly: GCA_036781965.1. Taxonomy (GTDB): domain Bacteria; phylum Bacteroidota; class Bacteroidia; order Bacteroidales; family Azobacteroidaceae; genus Azobacteroides. The sequence continues at coordinate 11,741 of DAIPZW010000014.1, read as the reverse complement.
GTTCCACTTGAATATCTTTTTGAGTAGAAAGTGGGTATTGATCTTTCAAAACCAAGTCTATCGATTTCTTTTGATTGTTCCGAACCGTGATTTTATAGGTAAAGACTTGTTTTATGTCGCTTCCAAAGGTTTTTGTAGAGCTATAATCGTGCATCTTTTCTCTTTTAACGCTTACTCTCTTATCCGAACCTAAGGTTAGGCTAAGTTTTTCGCTGGTAGATTGGGCATTAATATAAGATTCTCCTACGTAAGTTCCGTCGTAGGTTATATTGGCTTTGGCACTTAACAGGTTTAATCGCTGCCAATTCGGGATTTCTGCTATTAAGAATACATCTGTATCCAATTTCGGCGCACAATAATATTTGTATTCCGCATTCATTTCTTGAGTCGTCATATTGATACTAATATCTTTCCCATCTCCCGAAACGGAATAAGGAATATCTATCGCGTATTCTTGATGAAGTTCATTTTCCGATAGGTTTACATAATTATCTAAGGTATGTTGTTGAGGTTCTTCTATTATTGCACTTGCACCACTTAAGCTTTGTTTATAAGAATAAGCATTTTGTATAACTATTTCGTCCATATCATAATAAACATCGCGAGCAGGAATATTATTATATAAGAACCAAGCATTGAACAAAGGCGCTGTTTTCCCATTGCTGGGCGAAGAAGTGGACAAAGTAAGCTTTATTTTATCCCAATCAACGCGTGTAGTCTGACGAACTTTGGCTTTAGAGATGATTTTAATAGGTTTGTCGGTCGATTCTACATTAATATCATAATAAGGAAGCCAAGAAGCCAAAGGCGTATAGTAAGAAAAAGAAAGATTGCAAGTTCCTGCTTGCGGAGCTGCCAGTAATAAACGAAGTTTAGTTGAAGTTTTAGTTGCTTCCGACTGTTGTTTTGAAATGCGGGAAGAAATAAAATTGATTTCATAACGAATCTCTTGGTCTCTTCTTTTATATTTCAATTGATTATCCTTAAGTTCTTTGGATTTATTACTGTAATAATCCATCGCTTTTACTAAATCATCAATCCCTAATCGGTTTTCGTCTTTACTTTCAATGTTATTTTCAATTCCCTCTTGGAGCAATTCCAATAAATTCTCGGTTACTCGCAAATCACTCTGTATTTGTTCCAATTCTTGATTATACGTTTTGATGGAATCCTGCATCTTTGCAATTGTTTCCTGATTAGAAGTCGTATTTTCATTGATAAGTTCATACATGGAAACCAAAACATTGCCAGAAGTCTTGATTTTTAGTGTATTTATATCAAAGTCTGCACTTAGATTATCAATAATGATTTCATTCTCTCCTTTATTCAAATAAACAGAAGCTTTATGATTGAGTTCTGCTCCGCGAAAAAAGACAGTTGCGTCTGTTAATTGCGATTGAATAGTCTTTGGATTTGCCCAAACTGACGAGTAAATAATTAGAAATAATACAATTATCAACTTTGTTTTCATTAGAGATGTATTTGTTCAGGATTAATAATCGTCACAAACTTATAAAAATAATTTTATAACGTCATAAGAATGGCTTGCTTTTCTTAAAATCAAGGGTTTTCCTAATGAAACGAAGTGTTTCAAAGGTTGAAACGAAGTGTTTCAAAGGTTGAAAC
>DAIPZW010000014.1:0-10015 GCA_036781965.1 Bacteroidales bacterium | reverse complement strand
TGAAACGAAGTGTTTCAAAGGTTGAAACGAAGTGTTTCAAAGGTTGAAACAAAAAGAAACACCTCATTACTGTGAAATCAATAAATAGATTGCTTCGAACGAACGTTCTCTCAATGACTATAATTAGGAAAACAGAAGGATTGTCCCTATATTCTCCACTCTCCACTCTCAATTCTCAATTATATTTTGTATTTTTGCAGCCTAATTTATCAGGATACGTTCCAAATATATGAACAACAAAAAAACAAGAGTACGCTTTGCTCCAAGTCCAACGGGAGCTCTTCACATTGGAGGGGTTAGAACCGCGTTATATAACTATTTATTCGCCAAACAACAGGGCGGAGATTTCATTCTTCGTATTGAAGACACGGATTCGCAACGTTTTGTTGCCGGTGCAGAAGAATATATTATTGAGTCTTTCCAATGGTTAGGCATTCTTTTCGATGAAGGTCCTCACATTGGAGGGAATTTCGGACCGTATAAGCAGTCGGAACGAAAAGACATCTATCGGCAATATGTCGATGATCTGTTAAATAAAGGATTAGCTTATATAGCTTTCGATACACCTCAAGAATTGGAGGCGAAAAGAAATGAAATTTCTAATTTTCAATACGATGCATCGACTCGTATGTTGATGACAAATTCGCTGACATTAGCTAAAGAGGAGGTAGAAAAGAGAATCCATGACGGAATACAATACGTAGTCCGGATTAAAATAGAGCCTGACAAAGATATTGTTGTTAATGATTTGATAAGAGGCGAAGTAAAAATCAATTCATCGGTTTTGGACGACAAAGTATTGTTCAAATCGGCAGATAATTTGCCTACTTATCACTTAGCAAACATTGTAGATGACCATTTAATGGAGATTACGCACGTAATCAGAGGAGAAGAATGGCTTCCTTCCGCACCTTTACACGTAACGCTCTATGATTATTTAGGATGGAAAGAGTCTATGCCTCAATTTGCTCACTTACCTTTATTGATGAAGCCCGAAGGAAACGGAAAACTCAGTAAACGCGATGGCGATCGCCTAGGATTTCCGGTATTTCCTCTACAATGGACAGACCCTAAAACAGGAGATTTGTCATCAGGATATAGAGAAAGTGGATATTTACCCGAAGCAGTGGTCAATTTCTTGGCTCTTTTGGGATGGAATCCGGGCAATGATAAAGAAATAATCCCCATGAAAGAACTTATCGAGCTTTTCTCTTTGGATAGAGTAAGCAAAAGCGGCGCTAAGTTTGATTATAAGAAAGCAGAATGGTTCAATCATCAGTATATACAGCTTAAGAGCAACGACGAAGTAGCGAAACTGTTCCGACCTACTATTAATGAACATGGAATTGACGCTCCCATTGAAGATATTTCCAAAGTAGTCGGATTAGTTAAAGAACGTGTCAATTTTATTAAGGAACTTTGGGATCAAGCTAGCTTTTTCTTTGTTGCACCCGCCGCTTATGACGAAAAAATAGTCAAGAAACGCTGGAAAGAAGATACGCCTGCCTTGATGAGCGAACTGATTTCCGTCTTGGAACCTTTAGAAATTTTCACGGCACATTATACAGAAACCATAGTTATTCCTTGGATTCAAGAAAAGGAATACAACATGGGGGCGGTTATGAATGCTTTCCGCTTGGCTTTAGTAGGAGAATCCAAAGGACCTCATATTTTCGACATCACGGAATTTATCGGAAAAGACGAAACCATCCGAAGAATCCGCAAAGCGATTGATACGCTCGGATAAACCCCATGAAGAAAAAAAGCATAGCATATTATCCTCTTCGATTCATTTGGATTCTTTTATCCATTATTCCTTTGCCTGTGCTGTATTTCTTTTCGGATATTTTGTTCTATCCTTTTTATTATATAATAAGGTATAGAAAGTCCTTGGTTCGGAAGAACCTATCCAAGAGTTTTCCGGAGAAAGACCCGGCGGAATTGCGCAAAATAGAAAAGAAATTCTATCATTTCTTCTTAGATTTGGTTTTTGAGACGGCTAAGTTCGGAACAATCTCCGAAAAAGGGATTAGAAAGCGAATGAAATACGCCAATATCGAAGAAGTGAACGAAGTCTTGCGCGAAGGAAAGCCTGTTTCTCTCTATTTAGGGCATTTGGGCTGTTGGGAATGGTTAAGTTCCATGCCTTTGCACCTTAAAGGAGGAGCAATACCCGGACAAGTCTATAAGAAATTAAATAATCCGGCGGTTAATGAGCTTTTATTGGTCAATCGCAGGCATTTCGGAGCCGTAAATGTCGAGATGAAATCCGTGCCTCGCTGGATAAAAGAACAAATTAATAAGAATCAACTTAGCATTACCGGATACATTGCCGACCAATCACCCAAGAAAAGGGACGCGCATTACTTTGTTGATTTTTTCAATCAGGAAGTTCCCGTGATAGTCGGCACAGAAAAGATAATTAAACACTATGACACGGTGGTTTATTATGTGGACATGGTACGAACAAAGCGAGGATATTACGAAGCTCGGTATATCGAAATGACTAAAAACCCGAAAGATTTTGAAGATTATAAGCTGACGGAACTTTTTTACCAACATCTTGAAACTTCCATACGTCATAATCCCGGCATTTACCTTTGGACGCATAATCGTTTCAAGCATAGTCGAAACAAGAATACAAATAATTAAATAATAAAGATAAATGGATATTGATTTTGTGGTTACTTGGGTAGATATGGACGATCCGAAGTGGAAGAAAACCTTTTCGGAATATTCAGGTAAGATCGATAATTCAAACAATAGCCTTTCTGAAGCTCGATTTAGGGATCATGGATTTTTAAAGTATTGGTTTCGCGGCATAGAAAAGTTCGCTCCCTGGGTGCGTAAAGTACACTTTGTGACTTGCGGACAGAAACCGGAATGGTTAGATGAGAATAATCCTAAACTCAATCTGGTCAATCACGAAGATTTTATTCCTAAACAATATCTTCCTTGTTTCAATTCCACTTCTATCGAGATGCACATGCACAAGATACCGGATTTAGCTGAGCATTTTGTTTATTTCAATGATGATTTCTTTATTATTAATCATGTAAGTCAGGAACGTTTCTTCCAAAACGGTTTAGCTTGTGACATTGCCACTTTCCGTTATAATTCGGGAATGGGACAATGGTCAAAGAGAATAAAGAACAATGTTCGATTGATAAATAAACATTTCGATAAAAAGGAAGTCATGACGCGTTTTCATGATAAATGGTACAATCCAATCTATGGAAAGAAAGCCAGACTGAATTATTTATTGAAGAACTATCCTAAGTTTGTGACTTTAAGGACTCCACATAACGCTCAGCCCTATACAAAAAGTCTTTTTGAGGAAGTTTGGGCAGCCGTAGGCGATGAATTAACAAAATCAGCCTCGCATCGTTTCCGTACGACCGAAGATTTGACTCCCGAACTATTCAGAACTTGGCAAATGTGTACCGGAAACTTCCAACCTTATAATACTTATAACGACACAAAGATGTTTCCTTTGGTTATAAAGCCTAAACAAGCCATCGAAGCCGTAAGAAATCAATCGTATAAGTTAGTTTGTTTGAACGACAATGTTCATATTCGTAATTATCAACAAGTCATGATGAATCTGAAAGATGCATTTGAAAGTATCTTGCCGGAAAAATCAAGTTTTGAAAAGGCATGAATAAGAAATTAGCCGAAATAATAGCCGGTATTATCCCACACAAAATGACCCGAAACCGTTGGCGGGGGATTTTACGTTATGGTCCTGTCAATGCTCTTAGGTTAAAATCCAAATTAAAGAAAGAAAAAGACATCCCTCCCCTCTATTATTTGGCCGTTTGTGCGATTGCTAAGAACGAAGGCGCTTATTTTCAAGAATGGATCGAATGGCATCGAAATTTGGGAGTAGAGAAATTTTATATTTACGACAATGAAAGCACAGACAATACGAAAGAAGTGCTTGCTTCCTATATAGAATCCGGATTAGTCGACTATACTTTCTTTCCGGGAGAAAGAAAACAATTAGCAGCTTATGACGATTGTTTTGAAAAACACAGATTAGAAGCAAGATGGCTGGCTATTATCGACTTAGATGAGTTTATCGTTCCGATAAAACATAAAACTGTCCCTGAATTTCTGAAACCCTTGGAAAAATTCCCTGTAGTGGAAATAAACTGGCTGGTATATGGAAGCGGAGGAGCAAAAGAAAAAGAAGAAGGCAGTGTAATGCAACGATTCAAAAGGCATTCTCAGCCTAATCATCTATTAAATAGGCATGTCAAAAGTATTGTTGATCCGCGACGCGTCTTTTCCGTTATCGGATGTCATGAAGTAGCCCGGATATCCGGCAAATCAGTAGATTCGCATGGAGAAAAAATCCAAAAAGGCTTCAGAGACCGGGAGCCTCAACAAGATATCATCCGGATTAATCATTATGCCATAAAATCCTACGAAGAATTTATAGAAAAACAAGCTCGCGGACGAGCAAGCGGAAAGGCAAGAACAGTCAAAAATGAATACTTCAATAAATACGATCTCAACGATATCACAGAATAACAATTATCTTTCAAATTGTGATTTTTCCGGGAAATAATTATCTAGAAAAGTTTTAGCTTTCACCCTGTCACTATCCTGAGCATACTGAGAATCATTCATGCAAAATAACATTGGATTATATTTTTTTAGTTTTTCATAATGATGTTCTTTATGGATAAGAACATGAAGGGAATTCTTTTGAGTGACATAGCATAAATGTCCTTGTTTTTCAACCAATGCTACATAATCATATATAACCCGATGTATATCATTAGGGCTACGCATTTGATTAGTTTGTGTAGCTCTAAATTCATCTTCAAAAGTATCCTCAGTAACTTTCTTGCAATTACTTTTCAAATAAGCATCTATATTGTGATGCGGTATTCCTGTATAATAAACTCCATATCTCTTCTCTATTAATTCTGCAGCATTTGATACTATCCGGCTATAATTTTTCAATGGCTTCTTACATATTCGTTCTCTCCATAGCCGGCGAAGTTTACGAAATGGTTTGCGATTCAAACGAATAATCGGAAAACCATCTTCAGCAAAAAAATCCTGAGGAGTAACCGGCTTATTTATAAATGTATCATCATTAGCTAATAAAAAATGCTCTGAAAGCCCAGGTATTTTATATGGATAATGCTCAATAATACTAGCATTAAAACAAGGCAAACTTTCTGGCGGTAATATTTCCTTATGATCAACAATTGTAATCTTTGGATTTGCAGTATCAAGCCAATCAGGAATCTGGTCATCGGTTATGATAAATATTTTTCGTATCCAGGGTGCATATTTCTCTATGGAACGCAGGCTATATTTAAGTTCATCATTGTCAGCCGTTCGCCCTTTGCAATTTGTTTCATTGACCTCTTCTACATTGCCAATAAATGAATTATATTTTGCTTGCCATTTAGGATCATTTCCATCCACCCACATGTATACTAAATCAATATCCATTTCCTTTTTTATTTTTCTTTTTTGATCCTTCCTTTGATGATTGGATACTGTTTCAATATTTTATCTAAAGCGGTTTTGTTTAAATCTGTCCCTGTCTTAAAATTAGTTGTTTTCAAAGACAATTCTTTTGGTTTTTTCAGTCCTTTAGGTTTATTATGTTTACCATAAGGGAGGGGAACAACCTGAGTTCCTTTAGCTACGGCTGCTGCCCAAAACCAAATATCATCTGTAGTCGGAGCTATTTCTCTAAAAATAGTAGGTTCAAACATTTCTTCTTGTAATGAATGTGGTGGATACAAAACACCTCCTACTCCGGTTTGTATGTTCAAGTAACTAAAATGTAGTCTTCTAAAAAGAAAACTATACCATCTGTATTTTTTCCATTTCTTATAAGGAGCATCCACTTTTATACGTTTTGCTCGATGAGCAAGTATTGCGTTAGGTATCTCTTTATGTAAGACTAAAAGATCGCGCAACATATTTCTATGGTAGCAAACATCGTCATCAATAGTTACAATGATAGCTTCAGGAAAATCTTTTAGTGCAGGAATTAATTTTCGATAAGAACGAATATCAGGTTCATAATTCAGAATCTCAAAGATAGGATTAGTATCTGACAACTCTTGAATTTCTTGAGGAATTTTATTTTCCGGAAATTGTGATAAAGACAAGTATAAAACAATTTTATCCGGTTTGACCGTTCCTTCTAATATTGATTTAATAGCTCCAATGGCATATGGTATTGCCGGAGGGAAAGACGTTAATGATACGATTACTTGTTGTTGCGACATAAGGAGTTCTAGATAAAAAATTTACTTTTCAAACCGTGATTTTTCCGGGAAGCAACTATCCAAAAAGAGAACTACCTTTTTTCTATCTCTATCTGTTGCATGCTGTGAATCATTCATACAAAACATCATAGGATTATATTTCTCAAAATTTTCATAATGTTTTTCATTATGAATATGAGCATGAAAGGCTACCTTCCTTGAAGAACGCTGTAGATGTCCACGTTTTTGATTTAATGCCATATAAGCATATATTACTCTTTCAATATCAGTCGAACTCCTCTCTATATTATTCTTCATCATTGAAACAAATTCATCTTTAAAAGTTTCTTCAATTAGCCGCTTCCAATCACTTTTCAGATAAGCATCGATATTATGATGTGGTTTACCATTATAATAAACACCAAATCTCTTTTCTACTAACTCAGCAGAATTTCGTATAGCTTGGTTGTGATTAGAGATTGTCTTTTTTTGTATTTTTTCTTTGAATAGCAAACTCCATTTCCTAAAAGGTCTGTTACTTAAGCGAATAATGGGAAATCCGTCCGAAGCAAAAAAATCGTTGGGAGTTGTTGGCTTATTAAGAAACATATCATCGTTGGCATATATAAAGTGTTCAGCCAAGTCCGGTATCTTATACAAATTATATTCAACAACTCTTGGATTGAAACAAGGAAGATTTTCTGATGGAACAATATCTTTATGGTCTATTATCTTCACTTTAGGATTAGAAACATCAAGCCAGTCGGGCGTTTGTTCATTGGTTACGATAAATATTTTCCGTATCCAAGGTGCATATTTTTCCATAGAACGCAGACTATATTTAAGTTCATCATTATTAGCTGTCCGACCTTTACAATTTACTTCATTTTCCTCTTCTTCCTTTCCAAAGAAAGCATTGTATTTTTCCTGCCATTTAGGGTCATTCCCATCTACCCAAAGATATACTAAGTCAACATCCATTTTTTTCCTTTGATTATTTATACCAATCTGAATACATCAAATAGTTTTTAGCTATTTTTTGATTGATTTCTTTTGACTGTTCAGGATCAATTTTCTTAACAAACTTAGCAGGAACTCCTGCATAAATACTTCCGGGTTCTACAATCGTACCACTTAATACTACAGAACCTGCGGCAATCAAGGCGCCTTCGCCGATTACGGCATGATCCAATACAATAGAACCCATACCTATTAAAGCTCCGTTTTCTATTTTAGCACCATGTATGGTAACATTATGTCCTATAGAAACATCATCTCCTATTTCAGCTATAGACTTTTCATAAAGTGTATGAACTACGGAACCGTCTTGTATATTCACCCGGTTCCCTATACGGATAGAATTAACATCTCCCCGCAATACGGTACTAAACCAAATACTGCAATCATCACCAATTATAACATCGCCAATGATAGCCGCATTGTCTGCCAAGAAAACATTATTCCCAATTTGGGGAGTGAATCCTCTTACTGATTTTATGATTGCCATTTTTTGTATTCTTTTTAATTGCCTGCAAAGATAATTATTTTAAGAACAAGGAGAAAGAAGAAAGGAGAAAGAATCCAATTCTCTCTCTATCATTCTTTGCTCCTTTCTGCCTTCTACCTTCTCCTTTAAAAGGATTTCTCTGTATTCAGAACGCCTAAACCGGCAACACTAGAACGTTTTTCTGTAATAGAGTCCTCTTTATAGGTAATACTTCCCGCTCCATTGATATTTGCATCTATATAAAGCAAAGGATTACAGTCTATGTTCCCCACTCCATTGATAGAAGCATAGACCGAATCGGCATCTAATTTTTCAGCATCTATATTTCCTGCTCCATTCACTTCTAAATAAGCTCGTCCTGCCTTACCTAATACATTAAAATTGCCGGTTCCATCGGTTCGTAAGCTTAATTCTTTCACGTATAAGCTATCCGTTTCTACATTTCCTATTCCTTGAATAGCGATATTTAGTTTATCGGCAACAAACTTCCCTTTAAATTCAACATTTTTAGCGCCTTGAGTATTTACTTTATTTAGAGTTGGTGTTTTAAGATAGATTTGAATTTTATCTTTATAGCCTATCCACTGATCTCCCTTGGTCGAAATGATTAAATGTCCGGTTTCTGTGGATCTTACATTTATCAATTCTAATAAATTAGTATCACCATGTATAGAAAGATTGGTTTCTTCTCCTTCTATTTGCTGAATAAATACTTCAGAAGGCATACTTCCTCCCAATTCAACGGAATTTATATTTGAAAAAGAATAAATATTATTGGACGATATACCATTTCCTCGAACTACATTCACTTTGAAAACAGAAAACAAGAGTAGGAGTAATATCGCAATCCAAGTAAGAACTAATCCCCATTTAAACCATTTGTTCATAGGTTTAAGTTTTGAGAAATGAGCAACTAGACTATAAATAATTCCAAAGAGCGGAATCAGAAATATCAAAAAGAGAATAATCGGGAAAACGGGAGAAGGCATGCCCCAATGGTCTGCATAAAAGACATTGGTAAAGATATTATCCCCAACACCCAAAACAACTGCAAAAAAGACAATAATAGTAACCACTACAGCAAATAAGAGAGAGATTCCGACTATTGATCCGATTCCTACTAAGAAGATCTTGAAAATTGTGGCAAAGAACTCAACGACACCATTCAGAAAACCTTTGCCTTTTTTTTTTACTTCTTCGGTTTGAGAGGAAACCACCTTACCGATATTCTCGACAGTGACAGGCTCTCCGCGCATTTGTAACTTTTCCTCAGCCGTTTTAGCAGAAGGAATAAACATCCAAAGACCTAAATAGACAAAAGCAAACAATCCTTTAGTAAAAACAAAGAGAATAATAAAAACAATTCTTACCGGAAGCGGTTCAGTCCCAAAATAAGCAGCAATACCCGAACAAACTCCCCCTACCATTTTAGTATCCAAGTCGCGATAAAAGCGTTTTTTACTTTCGGCCGGCTCTTCGTATATTCGCTGCGTTTCTTCTTCGGAAAAATTCTCTGTTCCAAAGTCCGCAGGGCTACCCATCAACGAAATAACTTCTTCTATATCCTGTTTATTGATTACTTGAACTCCATTTAATAATTTTTGGCTTAACAATTCTTCGATACGTGCCTCAAAATCCGACAAGATTTCCGAAGCATCTTCTTCTTTCCGGAAACAAACTTGAAGGTTTTTTAAATAACTATCCAACAATTCGTAAGCGTCTTCGTCTATCGTAAAGACTCTTCTGTTTAGGTTAACGGTAACTGTTCTTTTCATATCTTTATTTATTTAATTCCTTTAAGTGAGTGATCGTATTATTCATTTCGTCCCAAGCATTTCCCAAATCATTTAAAAAAGCTTCGCCGTCTTTCGTTAAGGAATAATACTTACGGGGAGGACCTTGAGTGGATTCTTCCCATTGATAAGTAAGTAATTGTGCGTTTTTCAGTCGAGTCAGCAAAGGATAGAGTGTTCCCTCCACCACAATCAGCTGTGCACCTTTCAAGATACGGATTATATCATTCGCATAAGCTGGCTTTTGCTTCAAAATCAATAGAATACAGTATTCTAAGATTCCTTTCCGCATTTGAGATTTTACATTATTCGCATTCATATTTATTCATTTGACTCTGCAAAGATAATAATAAAAAAGTATTATGCAATACAAAGTACTGTTATTCTATAAATTTTATGTTTAAAAACCACTCCCGGAGCAATCATTATTCACTAACTATCAACACGTTAATCTCTTTTTAAAAAATAAA
>DAIPZW010000013.1:0-12255 GCA_036781965.1 Bacteroidales bacterium | reverse complement strand
TCAAATAACTCTTTGTGATGAATACAAAGTTAATTAAAATCTGTCAGGAGGAGGGATTAGGGCAATGAATTAATAGGGATAAACTGTAAAAAATGGGACTTGATGCTATAGATGTACGTAAACAAATTTCGGCAAATCTAACAATGTTTTCTCTTTTCAAACGCCCTCTTGGGCTTTTTGGGGAAGGAATTTGAAAAGAAAAAATATTGAAGTGCGTGCGCTATAAGCGTTCTACATAGCTGAACTGTCAAATCGAATGTCAACTTTCACAGATAAACAGTTATTTTTCTATGGCATATTGCACGATACTTTTGTTAGAAACGAGTATTGATGCAATCCCATTCGTACGTTCTTGAATGGTTAAAATTTTGTCATTTGTTTTTATCAGTACTAATATACTGAAATAATTAATTCCATCAATCGTTATTATTTCTTTATTTATATTGTGTATTATGCCTTTTTGGAAACCATAGTTCCTTGAATTATAACCTTCAAATTCTACTTGAACACTCATGTTTTCCTTTATATCATTGATAAAACTATAAGGCACATAACCTGTTATTTGGTATTCACCATTTATTACAGAAGTGATTCTTGCTTTAACTTTAACACTTTCAGGATAAGGAATATAAAAAGCGGCTAATAACAGAGCAAAAATTATAATAACAATGACAGTAGTGCCATTACGAACAATACCTGATGGGATATTTCCAATTATTTTCCGTACCTTTTCACTTCTTAGTTCTAATTTATTTTCAGCCATAAAATTTAGTGTTAATTTCCTAATTCAAGTTGATTTTTTACCAAATTAAAGTATGCTCCTTTTTTCTCTGTAAGGGATTTGTGATCTCCTATCTCAATAACTTGTCCTTGATCAAGGACTATAATTTGATCTGCGTTTTTTACAGTACTTAGACGGTGGGCAACAACAACCACAGTTTTTCCTTCATAGAACTCACTAAGATTATCAACTATAATTCGTTCATTTTTAGCATCTAAAGCATTTGTTGCTTCATCTAAAAAGATATATTCAGGGTTTTTGTATACTGCTCGTGCAATTAAAATACGTTGCTTTTGGCCCTGGCTCAATCCAACCCCATCACGGCCAATCAAAGTGTCATATTTCAGAGGCAACGACATAATAAAGTCTTTAATATTAGCAATCTCCACAGCTTTCAATAAGCGATTGACATCAATTTCACCATCATCTACAGCGATATTTCTTGCAATAGATTCTGAAAAAATAACACCTTCCTGCATAACTACTCCACATTGGTTACGCCAGTTCTTCAAATTAAACTCTTCAATAGACCTTTTACCTATTCTAATTGAACCGTCATAATGGGAATAATATCCTAATAACAATTTTATCAAAGTAGTTTTACCGCTTCCACTTGTACCCACAATCGCCGTAATCTTACCATGAGGAATCCTTAAATCTATATTATTAAGAGTCTTTTTTGTTGCATGAGGGTCATATTTAAAATCTACTGCACTTAAAGACAAATCATTTTTTTCATTTTTCGTATAATCAATTTTACCATCTATTTTCTCTTCATTCTCCATCACATGAATTTCATTTATTCGTTCAAGACTGATTTTAACATCTTGCAACGAATATATAAATTTCATTAATTGCTCGACAGGGCTGTTCAATTGGCCAATAATGTATTGTACTGCCAACATCATTCCAAGAGTCATATTACCTTGAATTACCGCGGTCGCAGCAATTATGGTTATAAAGAGATTCTTAACTTCACTGATAAAAATACTCCCTGCTTCTTGAGTTTGTTGTAGCTTCAAATTTTTCATCTGGATATCAAATAAATCAGATTGTGTATCCTCCCATTCCCATCGACGTCTCTGTTCACAGTTTTGCAACTTAATTTCCTGCATTGAGGTAATGAATTGATATGTCCTATTACTATTTTCTGCCTGTTTTTCGAACTGCATGTAGTCCAATATTTTTCGTTTTTTGAGGAATATAGCAATCCATAAACCATATACGATACTTCCGGCTATAAACGTCAGGAATATTATAATATCATAATTTAATAGTACTATTCCGAATATAATAAACGTCAATAAAGAGAACATCACTGTTAACGTTTGCGTAGTCAGGAATTGTTCAATTCGTTTGTGATCATTCATCCGTTGTAGAATATCCCCCATCAACTTTGTATCAAAAAAACTCATAGGTAATTTCAGTAACTTTATAAAAAAGTCAGAAGTTAGAGATATGTTGATTCGCATACTGATATGTAGTAATATCCAACGTCGGATGAAATCGACAGCTGTACGGCTTATAATTAACATTAACTGCCCCAATAGTATTAACCATATAAAACCTAAATTTTGATGTGTTATTCCTATATCAACGATTGCTTGTGTCAAAAAAGGAAATATAAGTTGAAGAATACATCCAACCAGTAAGCCCAAAATAATCTGACCAAAATAACGTTTATATTGTTTTACATACTCAAAAAGAAATGAAAATGATCTTTTTTCTTTGCTTTCAACATATTCAACCTTGTTAAAATCAGGTGTCATTTGAAGAAACAATGCAATTCCTTTTTCATCACCTTTAGAACTTGTACTTATCCAATTGTTGGCAAAATCATCTTCCTTATACTTCACAAATCCCTTACCCGGATCAGCAATATAAAATACACTGTTTTTATTATTCCTAGTTTTGACTTTATATAGAACTACAAAATGGTTCTGTCCCCAATGAAGAATACAAGGTAACGGAGCTTCTGATAATTGATCAATAGTTGCTTTCCCACAAACAGAATGCAAGCCTAAAGTAGTAGCAGCTTCACTTATACCTAATATAGAAACTCCTTCTGTAGTTGGGGTACAATGCTTGGAGAGCATCTCTAAAGAATGGCTATGTCCGTAATATTTACAAATCATTTGTAGACAAGTTATGCCACACTGCATTGCATCATGCTGATAGTATATTGGAAAAGTTCTCATTTTTTATAATTAGTTAATGGCCAAAGCGAGAAGTATCAATATCCTTGTTTGATTTCTTCTTATAACTTCCAAATTTGTAACTAAAAGATAGAATAATAGCTCTATTGTCTCTAACAGGATATACATCTAAGTTTTGAGTATCATAATGAACCTTCATATTAGGAATAAACTTATTAAATAGATCAACTCCTTTTAATCGTAACTCTGCATTTTTACCAGCAAAAGTCCATTTGACTCCTGTGTCAATCTGCCACATTTCAGTCATATCATATACACCTTGAATTAATGGTGACATATACATTCCTGCTATTTCCAGTTTGATATCCGGGGAAGATGATACATTTATTGTATTGTCTATTCTGGCAAATACTCGCCATTTCTTTTTGTCAAAACTCAAGTCATGGAAATTATTGGTATTTTCTCTATTGTAGCTACCATCAATAGTAAGATTAGAGTTTGAAAATTCTCCTATATTGAAGGGAACAACAGCAGTAATTCCTAACTCTCGTTTTGTATTTATATTTTGAGTTTGATAAACTAAAACAAGCTTGTCCGGAGATTGATATGGCAGTTGAATGAAATGATCTTTAATCTCATTATAATATAAGCTAAAAACATATTTACTTTTCATAATGTAATTAAAGCGTGTAGCGTATTTTTTTGCAGGTTTCAAGAATGGATTCCCATGAATCTCGGTATAATCGTTTAAATAACTAACGTTATCCTGCCATTGCCAATAACCAGGATACGACTTATTCGACGCAAACGACAGTTGAAAAATATGTCTTGGTGATTTCATGTAAGTAAGTTGCCCTGTTGGGTAAAGTGACCAATCTCCTTTATTCTTAATTTTATAGTATTCTCCTGCAATAGATAAGGAAAGAGAAAAATTTCCCCACTTTTTTTCTATCCCACCATAAAGATTATATGTATATTCTTTAATGTAACTTTCGGAATTCGAATCAGACATATCTCCCTCATATTCAGAATCATAAATTTGATGACTATCATTGTTAACATACATTACATTCCCACCATAATTTATCGATAAATTATTGGGAAGAATATGATTTTGATTTATATATGCCTTCCAGCGGTTTATGGTTTGGTTTGAATTAGCCACAAAAGGAATAGTTTCATTTTCTGTGTTTTTATCTTTAAAAATTTGATTTGTAGGCGAACTATAATATGTATAGTCAATTCCAGTATTTAAACCAAACGCTGTTGAATAATCCAAATTCAGGTTACTCATACTTTCCTCACTTTTGCCAAGAATTATAGATTCACTCAATGTTCCAAAAGAAGACTGAGTACTTCTTTTACTTGGAGTGTATTCTCCTGTATATGTAAGAGTTAGTTTATTGTCAGAAGAGAAATCATAATTAAGTCCAAAACGGATATTGTGATTAGATAATTTAGTGTTTCCTCTATTTTTTTGTTTGATTGTATATGTCTCATTTTTAATCAAGTGGCTCGAATACAAATCAAGGCCACTTTTAGGTTTGTTATAATTGTAAGAATACAAAAAATCAGATGAGAATTTCTTAGCTGAATAGGAAAGGCTTATACCCCCAGAAGCGTTTGCATAATACTTTTGACTATATGTGGTATTTATTTCCCCTTGCAATCTATTGTCAGGTGTACTCTTTTTCATAACCAAATTTATTACTGCGCCTCTTACATGATAACGCGCAGGAGCATTGTAAATGACTTCTGCTTTATCTACTTTTGATGCGGGTGTATTTTTAAGTAAAGTTGAGAGCTGTTCTGTGCTCATTGTTGTTGGCTTACCATTTAATAACACTGTTAGATCATTTGTTCCTATTAACGATAAATCTCCATTTTGTTCATTTACGCCAGGTAAATGAAGTAATGTTTCATACGCATTGCTAACAGTTTTATTCTCAGCAATACGAGATATGTCGTATTGTAAAGCTCCATCTTGTACTTTTACTTGTGGGTGTTCACCTTTGATTACAATTTCCCCCAGTGCATAGTTTTTATCTTCTAGCACTATTGTTTTGATCTCATTGTCAGTTGATTCGATTTCTTTAGTCACATACAGTAAGTGTTGAAAGATTAGACGGTAATTATCATCTCTTTTTTTAAGACTAAAAACGCCTAAACTATCTGTGATTACAGCATCTATATATATAGAATCAATGGTTTGCATTACTACAGCTACTCCTTCGATAGGGTAATTCTGTGAGTCCTTAACTATTCCCTGTATTGATGTTTGAGAGAATATTACACTGAAGTTCAAAATGAACAAGGCTGAAGTTAATAATAGTCTAAGCATAATTTTATTTTTTTTTCAATCAAGGAAATTCCTTTAAAGGAATTCCTTGATTGTTTAATTCACTAATAACCAGTATGTAGTTGTTTAATAGAAACTTGACTACTACTTAGTCAATGATAATAACCGTTCCGTCAGGTTTGATAATTACAGTTTTACCACCTTTTACAGACTCCATCTCTGAAGCCGGAACGATCTCTACGTTTGCGAAAAAATTGTTTGTTTTCATTTTTTTAAATTTTATACATTCCTACTCATTGGCTTTTCGGTATCCGCCCCTATATTTTACAGATAGGCTCTGTTTCAAACTAATTTTTACCGGTATTTTTTTTATTTTGTCAACAATGCAAAGTAAGCTGCTAATAATCAGATCTTTTATAACGATAATGTAATCTTTCTATAATAGTTTAAGAGAAATTTGATTACTTTTGTGGTTATATTTTTGATGGGAAAATGAGAAAGTATTATTTTATATCTATCATTGCGACACTTGCAATTATCTGTATTCAAGCATTTTACATTGCTAGATTGCATGAGAATTATATAACTGATAAGATAACCGAGATAAGGTTATTCACAAAAAAAGCACTATTTGAAGAACTAAATGTCCGTACTCGCAATCAAATCAAACGAGAAAGGCGAGTTTATTATAATCACATTGATGATATGACACAAGAGGAAAGAGACAGTATGTTGCGGATTTCTTCTAAAGATGATACTCTGATAAATCTTACTAATACAAAAGATAACCTGTTAGGTGAAACTTTAGATGATATTTTCAGGCAATTAGAGCAAGATGAAGCAATGAATAATGGTATAAACTTAGATATAACAGTATTAGACAGTATCTTTAGAAGTCTAACTTCAGATCACTATACTCACCTGTTTACCATATATGACACTAACAAGCTTAAAATTAGTTCTATTGGCAATTTAAAGGCAGAGAAACCAACTTATATCTCACCATTATATGCTATTGGTACTAAAAGTAAACTTTATATTCAAATCGATGCTTTTATCCCAATGTCTGGTTTTATTGAATTTCAATTTCAAGTTTTGACAATGTCTGCATTTATGATATTGATTATAGTGTCTTGTTTGTTGTATCAGTTAATTGTAATCAGACGCAAAAGTATGTTGCTACAAAAAAGAGAAACAAGCGTTAATGGGACAATACATGATTTAAAAGCTCCTCTTAACAGTATTGTGACTATGCTTAGCTGGTTTAAAATGAAGAATAATGATATCAAAACAGGGGAAATTATCGAAACATGCCAAGTAAGTGTTAAACATATGGTTCATAATATTGAATCACTACTTCTTAGTGCTCGAAGTGATAGAAAGAAGATTGTTTTGAACAAGATTAATGTAGATATCATTGCCTTAATACAATTGGTAAAAAGAGAATTGGATGTACTTTTTCAGAATAAAAAACATATCATTGAAATTGTAAATAAACTGCCTGAAAATTATATCATTTATGCGGATTCTATGTATTTAGAAAATGTAATTCGAAACTTACTTGAGAATTCTTTAAAATACTCTGATGATGGTGTAAGAGTTGTTGTTGAGTTATTCTCTTCAAACAATACACTTAATGTTGTAATAAGTGACAACGGATGGGGAATCCCTTCTAAAGAAAGAAAAAAAATATTTAAACAGTTTTATCAGGTATCACGGAGTAAGGATAAAATGCAAAAAGGAGATGGAATTGGGCTGACGCATGTTTTAAACATTATCAAAGCACACGAAGGTGATATAACTCTTAGAAGCATAGAGAAACAAGGAAGCACTTTTTCTTTTTATATTCCACTTTCATAATTATAATAATATGAATGCAATAAAAGTATTAATAATAGATGATGATATCGCATTAGGGCAGATTATCACGATGGCATTGAACGATAACGGATACGAGGCTCATTATCAGACCTCGTTGATTGCAGCCAAGCCTACAATATTGGAATTTAACCCCAACATTATAATCCTTGATGTTGAGATCGGAAATAGGAACGGAATCGATGCGGCTCCAGAATTTAGAGAAATAGCACCGGAAACGCCCATATTATTTATTTCTTCTCATTTAGAAAGTGCAAACGTTGTTAGGGCTTTAAATGCTGGTGGGGTAAACTATTTAAAAAAACCGTTCGAAATAGAGGAACTATTAGCGTATATTAAAAGGTTTACAGATAATTCTCAGAACAAAAGTCAAGGAAACAAAATTGGCTTATTCGAATTAGAAGACCATTATCTAAAAAAAGGAGATGAAATAGTGAAAAGACTTACCGAATTTGAATATAAACTTCTTAAACTTTTGGTATCAAATCCTAATCAAATAATTAAGCGTGAAGAAATTGAGGCTGAGTTGTGGGAAAACACCATTGCTAGTGAACAAAGTATAAATAATTTCATTGCTAAATTACGCCGCTATTTATCATCAGATAAATCTCTTGAATTAGTGACAATCCCCAAAGTAGGATACAAACTTGTTGTCAATTGATGTTTATAGAAAATTAGTATAAATAGCAAAATAGTCATTATGGAATGCTATTTAAAAATGATTGAAGTGAATTTACAATTGAAACAAACTGATGGATGGAAGGAACAGCATGGCTCTCAGAATGGCAAATCGCTTCTATTTTCAATGGATATACCAAGAAAATAGAAGCTAATATCTGTTGATTACTTTGCAGTATTATCTCTGATTAACCCAGAATCATTATCCGAATTAGAAAGACGTTTTTGATTACTTCTCCATGATTTTCCTGTAGAGAAATGATAGGTAAAACTTACGTCAACCATGTTTCTGAAATTATTCCAAACGGTTTTCGCATTCATATTGATTATTTTATTATCAGTATAATACATTCCAGAGTATGGATTGTGCATGTAACGTAATCCGACATTTATTTTCTTGTGGCTCCATTGTACTGAAGAATAAAAGTATGCTCCAGTTTTATAAAAGAAATCTCCGCTTGGAGCAGTAACCGGTAACATTCCTCCTATATCGCCCTGTATCTTACTAAACTTCAATTTTAAAGAGAGGCTTGCCATATGCTGATCATAAGTTACGTCACTAAGAAGCGTTGTATATGCGTAATGTGAATATTTATAGTAAGGCTGTATCGTTAGCCATTTCAGAGGACTCCATGAAACAACTAAGTCAAAACCATAAACATTTTCGTTCTTTGTTGAATTATCTTGTTTTATTATCCAATCGTTGGATAATAAAAGTAAAGGCATGTTTGGTTTATGAGAGTAATCATACAACAAAGATGGTATAAGTTGTAACTTACCATTCATCAAGCTAGTTGTTAATTGCATGCGATTGCTGATTGTGTAATACGGTTTCAATCGTTCATTACCAATGGAATAGTACATTTCATCTAAATAGATCTTATTTTCAGATAGCATTCCAATACTTGGAATAACTGACCTCATTGAGGAATTAAGACGTACTGAGGATGTATTGTTTATATTATAGTTAAGACTCAGTGAAGGTTTAGGAACGAGAAAGTTGTAATCTTTCTCATTGTTTTTGTTACGGTATGAAATGTTTTCGATTCCAATCCCTACATTGTAGCTAATAGAGTTTTTCTTCCCCCCATATTCCGCGTATAAATATTCGGTTAAGTAGTTAATATCAGATACATTTCTATTATTTTCGTCTTTTTGTTCGAGAGTTTTATATGAAAAGCGCCCTCCTGTGTTGAGGGTGCCTGCTCCTATAGGAACAGAATAAAACGCTTCTGCAACAAGTGAGTAAGACTTGTTATCAAAGCTGTTAATGTAACTGTAATCTTGTTGATTATCACCACTATGAGTAACTCTTCCCAGTAAATTCTCAGATGTAGAGTAATAATAAGTATTAACTACATTAAAACCTAAACTGCTTTTGTTATCGAAAACTCTTGAATAATATATATCCGCAGAAAGAGCATCATAGTCGCTCTTCAGGTTTTTAAATGCAGTTCCTTCGCTATGAACAATGCTGTTATATTGGGACACAAAATTTTGTTTGTACTTTTCTAATCCTGGATTTTTTCGGTATTCGACCTTTGCATAAAAAGTGGTTTTGTCTGGGACAGAATACTGATATGAAAGCTGTCCGATATGATATTGTCCAACGTACTTGCCTGGAAGCCCTGTATATTCATTTACCAAATGATCTGGATGTGAAGAATAATCAAATAATTGATTAATACGATTATCGTTCAAATCGCGATAATCAATAAAATAGGTGGCTGTTATCCTGTTGAGAGAATCAGCATACTGTAGATTTAATAAATTGGTTCCTGAACCTGTAGTAACAGAATTGCGAGTATTAAGAAAAAGAGAAAAATGCTTTTCGTTATTTCTTTGGGTTAGTACATCTATTACACCGGCAACATTGTGGTCAGCAAAGCGAGACGGAGGTTGAGAATAATAAATAATGCGTTTTACTCTTTCAGGAGAAATAGCCTTCAACTCTTCAGAAGAAGTTATTCGTCCATCAACAAGTATTAATAAATTTTGATGATCAATAGTTTTTAAAGAATTGCTCATAATATCTTTTGAAAATTGAGGAAGATTACCCACAACATCAAGAGCATCAACAGCTCTCTTTCTGTCATTTTCAGAAATCAATATTTCATCTCTGTTTCCAAAAGATTCTCGTTTTTTGGCTATTACAACTATTTCGTTTAACTCTGTAAAGCTGCTGTTCACTAGAATATCCCCTAAATCGTCATTGTTTTCAATGTTTATTGACTGAAAGGTAGTTTGCATTCCTATAAAGGAAAATTTGAGCAAATATCTCCCTTTATCTACTTTAATTCTAAATAATCCAGAATTGTTTGTTACTCCTCCTATTCTAGTGCTAAGAGAATCTAATGTTTGAACCGATACAGAAATATACTGGAGAGGCTGCTTATTGTTGTCAACACAACGTCCTGTTATCACGAATGATTGCCCATATACCAGTTGAGCAGAGAGTGTTAAAAGAAGGCTAATGAAGATAATGCTTTTAATTTTCATACTGTACTTTTTGATTTGATAGCAAAAGTATAGTTTTTTTTTATCGAAAAAATAGAGTAAATAGCTGATATAGCTTTTTATGGAAGACAGATTTACTACATGCTGAATATGTGGGAATTAGGATGATCTGACATAGGTTTAATATAGCTATTTGATTTCTTCTTTCTGGTTAAAATGTAAATTAAGGAATGTCGAAATATTGCCCATAGGTTCAATCTTTAGCTTTTTTCTTACAGAAGATCGTTTCATCTGCACAGTATTGATACTCAAATTCAAAATTATAGCGATTTCGGCACTGCTGAATTCTGCATATGTCAAACAACATATCTTAAATTCTGTTTCATTTATCTCAGGACATGCAGCTTTCAACCTATCAAATAAACCACCATATAGGCGATTCATAACCTCGTATAACAAATTCCAGTTAAGATCATCTTGCCCATAGACTATTTCGTTAAATCTGTTCAACAAAGCTGAGTTTTTTTTCTTTTCATTATCAGTAATATAGACATCAAGAAGCGCCGCTTTTTTCAGAATATCGAATTGATGGAGAAGGATATTACGAAAAGATTGTTCTTTTTCATCAAATGTTTGCGCCATCTTCTGTAAAGAAAGAATTCTATTTTGAGCTTCTAACGCATCCTTCTTAAGGATAGAGGATTTCCTGTATAAGAATATGGTTATTAGAGAGATAAATATTAGTCCAATAAGCATAAAAACAATAATTCTGAGTTGTTTTAACTGGATAAGTGTATTTTGATTTTTTTCTGTTTCAATATAATACTTAGTTTGAATATCACGGACTGATTTATTGTGATTATCTTCTTGAATCTTAAAATTGTTTTTGATGAATAGATTTAAATATTTCAAAGATTCGGTATAATTATTTCTTTCTTGTTCTATCTGAGAAAGCAATTGATATGTTTGGGTAATTACTATATCATTCTGATCTTTTTCTTGAATCATATATGCTTTTGTTGCATAAAAATAGGCAGAATCCATTTTGTTTTCATTAAGAAACAATTTTGCTAGGTTTGCATAAGTGCGTGAAGTTTCCGTCATATCTGTTGGGTAAATTAGTGACTCTTTAAAATATTTTTTTGCTTGTTCTCCATCCTCATTCTCTTGACATATAACCCCTATACTAGCTAAGGCCCCTTGCTTGAACCATCCGCTTAGTTGCTTATCTTGAGCAACAACTAATGTCTTGTTAAAGTATACTAAAGCACTATCTACATTAATAGCTTTATAAGCTCCACCTAAAATCAACAAAGACATTGCATAGTTCCGGTCATCTCCTGCAAGATTATAATATTCAATTGCTTTCTTCAAATATGGAACTGATTCTTTACGTGAAAGCTGATTAAAGAGCGAAAAACCTATAAGAAATTGAATTCTTCCTTTCAATGCATAATTTGATGTTCTGTTTGCTATTTGTTGGGCATTAAGAAGGTTCTCCATTGATCCAGCATAATCACCTAGCTTACGAAGAATGTTTCCGCTGTAGTAATAGGCGAGAGCCAATTCTTCAGGTTCATTACTCCTGCTAAAATATGATACACTTTTTAGAATTGTAGTGTCATTCAATTCTTTTTTTCCTATTTCAATATCCAGCGCAGCTTTAAGTAATATATAATATTTAGATTCTACTTTTAATGAATTGTCATTCTTTAAAGATTGTAACAACAATAATGCGCTATCAGGATTAGTGAAAAGATTGTCCATTACCTTTTTTGCATAGTCTTTTTCGGAACTATGTGGTTGATAGTTGCACGATATCATCACAATTGCAGTTAGGATGAGTAAGATAATCTTCTGCTTCATAAATGTTTTTTTTTATATCTAACAAATGTACGGGGTTTTACGTCTAACACAATCTTGCCTCCTGTGAAAACTTGTCTTGGAATAGATAGATGTTTAATTGCTTTTGGTATATCATTATTGGGCTTTTGAAGAATTTATGA
>DAIPZW010000012.1:0-12939 GCA_036781965.1 Bacteroidales bacterium | reverse complement strand
ATTTTGAAGCTCAAATAATTGATTATGCTAACTTTTCAGGAATCATTAGATATTATCATTCGCGAAATTAAGGATATTAATTATCCCGAGAATCCGCGAAACCTTTATTCTCCAATTGCTTACCTTCTTGATTTGAAAGGAAAGAAAATTCGTCCGGCATTGACTTTGCTTGCTTGTAATCTTTTCCAAGAAGATGTGAAAGAAGCTATTCCGATGGCGTTGGCTTGGGAAATTTTTCATAATTTTACCTTGATGCATGACGATATTATGGACAATGCGGATGTTCGAAGGGGAGAACCGACTGTTCATAAGAAATGGAACGAAAATACGGCTATCCTTTCGGGCGATGCGATGTTAATTTTGGCATATAAACAATTAGAAAAAAATCCGGTGGATAAACTTCCTCATTTGCTGACTCTTTTTTCTAAAACTGCTGCCGAAATTTGTGACGGACAACAGTATGATATGGAATTTGAACAGCGTTGGGATGTGACAGAATCGGAATATCTGGAGATGATACGCCTGAAAACAGCCGTTATGATAGGCGGAGCTTTGCAATCGGGCGCTATTATCGGGAAGGCACATGAGAAAGATGCTCAAGCATTGTATGATTTTGGGATCAATTTGGGACTTTCGTTCCAAATACAAGATGATATTCTTGATGTGTATGGCAATCCTGAAGTTTTTGGCAAGAACATAGGAGGAGATATTCTTTGTAATAAGAAAACCTTCCTTTTGATCAATGCTTTGAACTTGTCTGATAAAGAATCTGTTGCCGAACTGAAGCAATGGCTCGATGTAAAAGACGATGATAATAATAAAATAAAAGCGGTTACTGCTTTGTATGATAAAATGAACGTTCGCGAAATAGCATCGAACAAGAAAGAAGAATATTATACGAAAGCAATCCAAGCTTTGGATGCAATAAATGTTCCGGAAAACCGGAAACAAGTATTACGAGACTTGGCAGCTGAATTAATGAATCGTAAATCCTGATTATGGCAGTAAAGAAACTCCCTCATTCGGACGAAGAAAGGATTCGCATATTACAGGCAATCATAGACAAAGAAGAAGTTCATCAAGACGATGCCGTTTTGTCTGTGCGCACCTTGCATGAAATGCGAAACTTATTACTTACTTTCGAGGGTAGTTCTTTTTGTTTTACTCAGGCATTAGACGATGAAACCAAAGCGGAAAAGAAATACATCGATTTGTTCAAAACCGCTCAACTTTATATCTCCCATTTTATCCAAGTGCTTAATTTAGCCATGATTCGAGGCGAAATAAAAACCGAAAGCTTGTTCTATTACGGTTTGGAAAATAACAATGAACTAACAGTTCCCGATCTGACTACGGAAGAGGCTATCTTAGAGTGGGGAGAAAAGATTATCAATGGCGAAACAGAGCGTACCCGTCAAGGAGGCTCGCCTATGTATAATCCTCCAATAGCCAAAGTGAAAGTTCATTACGATTTATTTAAGGAAGCACTCTATAGTTTGTCTATTTATCGTAAAAATACGATTCGGAATGAAGAAAATCTTTCCATATCACGAGAAAAAGTAAACGAACTTATTTGGGATACTTGGTGCGCTGTGGAAGATAAATACTACGATTTGCCACAAGAAGAACGAAAAGCCAAATACGCCGAATATCGTATTTGTTTTTATATTCAAGCAGGAGAACAACTTAGTGTATTTGGTTGATACACATACACACCTGTTTACTGAAAATTTCCAAGAGGACATTGAAGAAGTAATTATCCGTGCCAAAGAAAACGGAATAAAGAAGATGTGTTTGCCTAACATAAATGTCTCTTCGATGGCTCCATTGAATAATTTATGCGAACGCTTTTCGGATGTTTGTTTCCCTATGATGGGGATTCATCCAACCGATATAAATGAATCTTATCAAGAAGATTTGAAAACTATTCGTGAGCAGTTCAACAAGAGAAAATACATTGCCGTTGGCGAAATAGGCATCGATTTATATTGGGATAAAACTTTCCTTGATCAACAGATAGAAGCCTTTGAAGAACAGCTTCGTTGGAGTATTGAATTAAGCCTTCCTGTTTCGATACATACCAGAGAAGCTTTCCCGGAAGTGTTTAATAGTTTAGACAAAGTAGGTTCTGATCAATTAAGAGGAATATTCCACAGTTTTACCGGCTCCGAAGAAGAATTAGACCAAGTACTCTCATACGATAACTTCCTAATAGGGATAAATGGAGTTGTTACTTATAAAAACAGTACACTTAAAAACTACTTGAACAAAGCACCTCTTGAAAGAATCGTACTAGAAACCGATGCGCCTTACTTAACCCCTGTCCCTTTCAGGGGAAAAAGAAACGAACCAACTTACCTTATATACGTACTAAATCAACTTGCCGAAATCTATAACTTAACTCCCGAAGAAATCATAATGCAAACCACCCTGAATGCTGAGGGGATTTTCGCCTTTTGAAACCCTCTCTTTAATTGCTTGATTTTTTATTGTTGAAAAACAAGAAAGGCTACCAAATAAATGGTAGCCTTTCTTTATAAATGTTTTACATGCTAATTTTAATAAAGACCACTTGGGTCAGGATTATTAAATTTTACCACTGCATTATTACTTTGAGTTTCTGTCATACCAATAACAAAGTTCATCCATGCAGGACGTCCATTGGTATTAAATTGGCGAACAGAAGGGTGATTAGTGCCCATATAATTTCTTGTTACAGACATATTCAAGCGTTTGTAATCAAAGTAAACATGTCCTTCTCCCCAAAGCTCCACGCGTTTTTGGAAGATAATTTCTTTAATAACATCGTCTTTTGAAGAAACAGGGCAAGTGTAACTATTATAGCGGTGAGTTTGCATGAAATTTTCTAATAAAGTTTTTCCAGCTCCTGTTGTAACATGCTCTGCTGCTTCCGCTTCAATCAAATACATTTCTTCAACACGCATTAAAGGATAAGCTGTAGCAGCAGCTTCTGACCATACAGTCATATTGCCATTTGCCGGGCGGAATTTAAGAGAACCATAGGTAGGTATTGTATTCTCAAAATACGAAAGATCTATATAAGTATTTTGATTATACAAAGGACTTGAATTTGGAGCTTTCCAGGAAAGTTTGCGGAAGTCATTATCAGAAATACTTTCGTAGAAGCGTTTATCAGCTAAAATAAAAGCTCCGGCACCTGTATAGCCATATGCGGCTTCGTTTGACATCCAAGAAGTCCAATTGACAAGATTAGATTGTAAGTCATCTGATGTTTGTTGAGATCCCCACATCCAAGCGTCATTGATGGTATTGAACCCTGTTGTTGTACTTGTCCATTGTTCTTTTGTAAGCGGAGTATAAGAGCCAGCATTTATTGCATATCTTGCATATTTTTCAGCTTCACCGTATTCTTCTACCCACATATATAAGCGAGCTCTCAATCCATAAACTACAGATAAATCCGGTAATGTTTTGCTTATGCGAGGCGAAATATTCGTAATATATCTTTCGGCTTCCTCTAAATCGTCAAGGATGAATTTATACATAGCTTCTCTAGTAACGCGAGGATTATTACGAGCTTCTTGTTCTGTAATTTCACCATCAACAATAACAGTCGTTAAATTTAACACATTGTTTGTATCTTCATTCGTATTACCCGGGAATACTTCGGTTGGAAGAAATTCATACATACGTGCCATATCTAAATAAATAAACGCGCGGAAAGCATATCCGATACCCAAATAACCCAATTGAGTAGCTGTAGCATCATCCGGATTAATAGAGAGAATCATACGATTAACAGTGCCTAGCCATTTATAATAAAACCGCCAAGTCATATCTGTTTTTGCATATACAGCTCCCATCGCTTCATTATTTGCCCAAGATTGAAACCAATCAAATCCGGTTTCTTTTGTAGTAAAGTCTTCTCCCATTACTTCGCGAATACGTATATTTGCACCATAACCCATGTCATAATGTTGAGAAGATATCCCTGTATGGAATATAGTATTCATATAAGCAGGCATCGCCCAAATCAAAGCATCTGTGCCTTTCAGCTGATCCTCTGTTCCCCCAACTGTAGGTTCTGTTTCGTCAATACATCCTGTGAATAACATTAAAGATGCACAAAAACAGCTTAACAATAATTTATTTATTTTTTTCATATTTCTTTTCATTTAATTAAAATGTAAGTGTTAAACCTCCCGAAATAGTACGGATCGGAGAATAAAAAGATCCTGTTGTCGTTCCGGCAATACCTTGGCGAGGATCAAATCCTTTACGTTTCGACCATAAATATACATTATCTGCAGCAGCATAAACACGAATTCCAGCCAATCCTATTTTATCACAAATATTTCTAGGAAAATTATATCCTAAGTTGATATTTTGCAAACTTAAATAAGATGCTTTTGTTAAGAAACGATCCGAAAGTCGGGTGCTACTATCTTCTCCAAATTGGAAACGAGGAATGTTTGAGCTAGTATTGTCAGGAGTCCAAGCTTTCAATAAATCTTTATGAAATGAAGTCCCTCTAGCTGAAGATGTAGGAGAAGCCATGGCACTCATATAATCACCATCAATTAATTTCCCTCCAATTTGATAAGCAAAGTCAATTCCAAAATCAAAATCACGATAAGAAAAAGAAGTTCCAAAACCTCCATATAAATCAGGAAGAGCTGTTCCGCAAAGATAATTATCTGCCGAGTCATAAGCAGTTGTAGTGCCTCTTCCTAATATAGGAGCTCCGGTTACAGGATCAACCATAGGTAATCCAGTTGATGGATCAATTATTTGCATGCCTTCTTTGTAGTATAGAGCTTGTCCATTTTCGTCTACACCTGCATATTTTGGGAAATAATAATTGTACATTGCTTCTCCTTCTCCAATGAAATAATTCCCATTTTGGTATCCTAGTACCCCATTAATGGTGGCATTTGTTTTTTTGTCTTCTGGAAGGTAAGTAACTTTATTTTTATAGGTAGTCAAATTCAGGCGTAGATCCCAATTGATGTATTTATTTCTAAATACAGTACCATCCAATTCCAATTCAAAACCTTGATTACGCATATCTCCAATATTGTCCCAATATCCTCCATAACCCATAGAGAATGGAGTCGTGTACCAATAAAGCATATCTGTTGTTTTACGATAAAAATATTCCATAGTACCATTCAAGCGACCCTCAAACAATTGGAAGTCAACCCCAATGTTGAAATTTTCTTGAGTTTCCCATGTGATTTCCTTATTTCCTTTCGTGTCTAAATAAGCGGCTGCATGACCAATATAGTTTGTAATGGAATACATATCTGTATACAAGAAATTACCAATATTGTCATTCCCTTGTTGTCCGAAAGAAGCTTTTAATTTCAACATTTTTATCCAAGAAATATCTTTCATGAAAGTCTCATTAGACATATTCCACGCAGCACTTGCTGACCAGAAGTTACCCCAACGGTGATCTTTGTGGAAACGAGAAGATGCGTCACGACGGAAAGAAAACATACCATAATATTTATTGTCGTAGTCATACTGTACACGAGAGAAGTATCCTTCATGATTATAGTCAGAAGTAGAGGAATATGCATTTTTTCCATCAGTAATAGCACCTGCTAATTCGTCAATATCGGAAAACATATTTTCTTTAGTACCTTGTAAAGAATAAGTGTATCTTCTGAAATATTCATGTCCAATCATAGCACTGATAGAATGCTTGTCTATTGTTTTTAAATAACTTAGTTGTTGAATATAGTTATAAGAAAAATCACGAGAGTGAGATTTTGTTATAGATCCATTAGCTGGTGCGTATTGTCCATAATATTTATTTCTTACACTTGTTCCACGAGACTCATCAACATAAGCGCTGTTAGTAGATGAGAAAATAAAATCATTTAAGAATGTGATTTCCGCAGTACCAATAGCATTGAAAGAGTTTCCTTCGTAAATGTTTGTATCTAACATTGCTCCTTGTAAAGCATTGAACCCTTCCATGAAAGGACGTTTCAATCCTGCGTTATTATTTCCATAGTCATATCTTTTCCATCCTTTTTCATCAGTCAGAATATTTCCTTGTCCATCACGTATGAATAGAGGATAGATAGGAGCGATTTGAGAAGCAATAGCGAAAACGTTTCCTGAAGAGTTAGAACTTCCGTCATTGCCAAGGTAATCTGATTTGTAATGATTATAAGATAAATTACCTCCTAATTTCAACCAAGGTTTTGCTTGGATATCTGCTTTCATACGAGAAGCAAGACGTTCAAAGTTTGAATTAGCACTAATCCCTTCGTTGTCTAAATAATTAACAGATGCATAAAATGAAGAAAATTGATTTCCCCCTGTTGCGCTGATATTGTATTCCTGACGGAAAGAGTTTTTATAAGAAGCATCCAACCAATCATCAGATCTTAGATAATATTCTTGACCATTATAATTTACAATTCTGCCTAAAGTTGCTGTTGGATTTAATTTTCCATCAGCTCCTATTAAATCTCCTCCATCTCCCATCGTGTAAATATTATAACCCAATCCAAGAGACCCATCATTTATCATCATCCTTGCAGTTTGTCTATGAGCTGTGACTGGATTGACAAGCCCTTTTTCATTTACAAAATAATTTCTCAATGCGCCATAGTACATTTCATAATATTGACCAGGATTAGTAATCAAATCATAATCTTGTTGAGCACGAGTGTTTACACCCCATCTTGCATCTACAGTTACATTTGCTCTACCATCTGTTTTTCCTTTTTTTGTAGTAATGATAATTACGCCATTAGCACCACGAGATCCATAAAGAGCAGTAGAAGCAGCATCTTTCAATACTGTCATCGACTCAATATCTTGATTATTTATCAAGTTTAAATCTCCATCAAAAGGAGAACCATCTAAAATAATCAATGGAGAACTACCTGCATTAATAGAACTAATACCGCGAATACGAATACCATTGCTAGTTTGTCCTGGTTGTCCAGATGCACTTGTCATTTGAACCCCTGACACACGTCCTTTAAGTGCGTCTGTTACATTGGTAACTTGTAATTTCCCAATATCTTCGGAGTCTACCACGGCTGCAGAGCCAGTAAAGGCACTCTTTTTGATTTGTCCGTAAGCCACAACGATTACAGGGTCTAATTCTTCATCAGAGCCATAAAGTACCACAGAAATATTAGATCCTGCGTTTACTTCTTTTGTGTTTTTTCCGACATAGGAAATTACCAACGTTTTAGCGGAAGATGGAGCCTCAAAAGAGAATCTTCCGTCTATGTCCGAGATATCGCCATAGCGAGAATCTCCTTTCACATCAATAGATGCTCCAATTATCGGCGTGCCGAGGTCATCAACTACGGTTCCCGATATGGTAACATTTTGTCCGATTGCCAAGCTCATACTTAGGAATAAGCATGATAAGATCAAAGTCAATCTTTTCATAAAAAATAAATTTAATTTAACCATACATAATAAAACATTATATTTATACTCTCATTTTTTTTGTTAATTTGAAATAATACAATCCAAACCAACGGGTTTTACATTTTGGGAAAAATCCCAAGTGCAAAGGTAATAATTTTCCAAACATTCACAACATTTAGGAGAAATATTGTCGCGGAATGTGATTTTTTGTTTTAAAATCGCATTCCAAAACTTTTCACTGCTCTGAAAATTGATGCAAATATAGGGATTTAATGAAAAAGCAAGCCTGCACAAATGTTAAAAAACAAATCTTTAACATTTGAGCAGGCTGTTAGGGTGAGATAGGTCTTTGAATGATAGTAAAGACGATCTTTTTTTATATTTTGTCGTAAGGCAGGCCGGCAAGTGCTTCAGCCATTTTGTCTATACCTTCTTGTATCGGCTTAGAAAGCATTCCTTTTAAAATAGGATTCAATGCTGCATGGAGAGTAATATTCAATTGAGTAATATTTTCCTCTACCTTTGTTAAATATATGTCCAAGGACGCTTTTGCCGGGATTCCGCTCATTCCTAATTTAATAGTCGTAGGCGGCTCTTTTTTCTCTATAAATAAATTTACTTTGCCTAAAGGGCTGATAGAAAATGTGGCTTTGTCTTGCTCCACTGTTATGTCTGTGACTTTATCCTGAGGAAGTTTATTTATTACCTTTTCTAAGTTGCTTAAGTTAGATAAAACATGATAAACCTTATCTATTGAATAAGGAATTGTTTTTCTATCGCTTGTAAAATCTGTCATTATAAATTAAGGTGTTAAGGTTTCCAACTGGCAGGATCTTGTCTCCATTCTTGAAGAGTTTCAATGTCTTTTTTGTCAATATAGTTTATTTTAAGCGCTTCTTCCAAAACATCATCATAAGAACAAAGAGAAGTAAGCTCGACTTTGGCTTCTTTGAAACTTTCTTCGGCAATAGGGAATCCATAAGTAAAAATAGATAGCATTCCGGCTACTTGACTTCCTGCATTACGTATTGCTTTTACAGCTTTAAGGCTGCTACCTCCAGTGGAAATTAAATCTTCAATGACTACTACTTTAGAACCCGGAATCAGTTCGCCTTCAATTAAGTTTTCGAGTCCGTGATCTTTTGGAGTAGCACGAATATATACAAAAGGTAGGTTCAAAGCATCGGCTACCATAGCTCCTTGTGCAATCGCTCCGGTTGCAACTCCTGCAATAGTGGTTACATTTTCATATTTCGCCAATATAAGACGAGATAATTCCAATTTAATAAAATTACGAATGTCCGGATGGGAGAGGGTTTTGCGATTGTCACAATAAATAGGAGACTTCCAGCCAGAAGCCCATGTGAAAGGGTTTGTCGGTTGAAGTTTTATAGCGCGTACTTGTAAAAGCTTTTTAGCTAAAATAGTTTCAAATGTTTTCATGTTGATAAGAAAATATATACGTATAATTAAAAACTTGGGACAAAAATAGTCATTCGTATCGAAAGAAAGGAATTTAAATGAATGTTTTTTTAAGTAACGGCTAAGGTTAAGACGCTAATTTTGATTCCTTCAATATCTCTGAAACATTGTGCGCAAGCCTCTAATGTAGACCCGGTAGTCAGGACATCATCGACTAATAAAATATGTTTATTCTGAAAAGACTCCTTATTATATAGTGTAAATCGATTTTTAGTATTGAGCCATCGAGCGTAAAGTCCTTTTTTTGTTTGAGTGGCACTGAATTTCTTTCGGACTAATGATTTGTTTTCAATTGGAATACGAGAAACTTCGGAAATCCCTTCAGCAAGCGCTAATGATTGATTGAAGCCTCTGTATTTTAATTTCTTTTTATGCAAAGGAACAGGCATTATACAATCAATCCCTTCAAAGAATCCTGAAGCTAAAATATCTTTCGCCATAGCTTCACCCATACTTCGTCCAAGAGAAAGATTTCTTTTGTATTTTATCTCATACACTATTTTCTGAGCTGCCCCTCTTTTATTATAATAGAGGTAAGAAGCCGCACTCTCAAGTTGTATTTTCCCATAAAAACGTTTTGCCGCTCGATTTTCTTCATGGGAATAAGAATTGGTCTTAGGCAAAGAAAGAGAACAATCCCAACAAATGCTGTTTTCCTGCCCTGTTAATGGTTCTTTGCATACAGGGCATAAACAAGGAAAGAATAAAGAAATGAAACTATTAGTCAGTTTTTTGATATTTACAGGCATGCTTAAAATAAGGATTTGGTAATTATTCTTTTGCCTAAGTACAAATGGGCAAAATCAACAAAGTCACGAAGATATAAAATAAATCCGAATTATTTTATATCTTTGCGTGATTTTAAAGTGAAAGAAAAAATATGATTAATCCAATTGTAAAGACAATTACATTGAGTGATGGACGGACTATCACTCTCGAAACCGGCAAACTGGCTAAGCAAGCTGACGGTTCTGTCGCTCTAAGAATGAACGATACTATGATGTTAGCAACTGTTTGTGCGGCAAAAGATGCAAACCCCGGCGTAGATTTTATGCCTTTGTCCGTAGATTATAAAGAAAAATTCTCTTCTTTCGGGCGTTTCCCCGGAGGATTTATGAAAAGAGAAGGTCGTGCCTCTGATTATGAGATTCTAACTTCCAGATTAATAGACCGCGCCTTGCGTCCGTTATTCCCGGATGATTATCATGCTGAAGTTTTTGTAAACGTAACCCTATATTCTACCAATGGAGAAGACTTGCCTGATGCTTTGGCAGGTTTAGCTGCGTCGGCAGCCTTAGCCGTTTCGGATATTCCTTTTAACGGTCCTATCTCCGAAGTTCGCGTAGCACGTATTAACGGCGAATTCAAAGTAAATCCTACTGCTGATGAATTGGAAACTGCCGATATGGATATTATGGTAGCAGCAACGCTGGATAATATCATGATGGTAGAAGGAGAAATGGACGAAGTTTCAGAAGCAGACTTATTAAGCGCAATTAAATTTGCTCACGAAGCGATTATCCCTCAATGTCAAGCACAAATAGACTTAATGGAAGCAGTTGGAAAGACTGTAAAAAGAGAATATTGTCACGAAGTGAACGATGAAGACCTTCGTGCAGATGTTAGAGCTAAACTTTATGATAAAGTATATGCTGTAGCGACTGCCGGGAAGCCTAAATGCGAACGTAGTAATGATTTTTCTTTGATTAAAGAAGAATACAAAGCGAATTTCTCTGAAGAAGAATTGGCAGAAAAAGGAGCTTTGATCAATAAATACTACCACGATGTAGAAAAAGAAGCCATGCGACGTGCTATCTTAGATGCCGGAAAACGTTTGGATGGAAGAAAAACCAATGAAATACGTCCGATCTGGTCGGAAGTAGATTATGTCCCGGGCCCTCATGGTTCGGCTGTGTTTACTCGTGGAGAGACTCAAGCTTTAGCTTCTGTAACTTTAGGCACGAAGTTAGATGAGAAAATTGTAGATGATGTGTTGAATAATACAAAAGAACGTTTCTTGCTTCACTATAACTTCCCTCCATTTTCAACCGGAGATGCTCGCCCTCAACGCGGTGTAGGTCGTAGAGAAGTAGGTCATGGTAACTTAGCGCACCGTGCTTTGAAACCGATGATCCCTGAAAATTATCCTTATGTAATTAGAATTGTATCGGATATACTTGAATCTAACGGTTCGTCTTCTATGGCAACCGTTTGTGCAGGAACATTATCTTTAATGGACGCCGGAGTGCAAATTAAACGCCCTGTATCGGGAATCGCGATGGGATTAATTTCTGAAAATAAAGGAACAAACTACGCTGTATTGTCTGATATTTTAGGAGATGAAGACCATTTGGGAGATATGGACTTCAAAGTGACCGGAACAGAGAAAGGAATCACGGCTACACAGATGGATATTAAAGTAGACGGGCTTTCTTATGAAATTTTGGAAAATGCGTTGGCGCAAGCAAAAGAAGGACGTGCGCATATCTTAGGTAAGATTTTGGAAACAATGTCAGAACCACGCACAGATTTGAAACCTCATGCTCCACGCATTGAAGTATTATTTATTCCCAAAGACTTTATCGGTGCAGTTATCGGGCCGGGCGGAAAGATCATACAAGGTCTTCAAGAAGAAACCGGAGCGGTTATCACGATTGAAGAAATTGATAATCAAGGTCGCGTAGAAATTTCTGCAACCAATGCTGCTTCTATCAATGCTGCTCTAGCAAGAATAAGAGGTATCGTAGCAGTTCCGGAAATCGGAGAAATCTACGAAGGAAAAGTTCGTTCAATTATGCCTTATGGTGCTTTTGTTGAATTTATGCCGGGTAAAGACGGATTACTTCATATCTCAGAAATTGATTGGAAACGTTTAGAAACCGTAGAAGAATCAGGATTGCAAGAAGGAGATGTAATACAAGTAAAATTAGTTGATGTAGATCAAAAAACAGGGAAGTTCAAACTTTCCAGAAAAATACTTCTTCCTAAGCCGGAAGGTTATGTAGAGCGTCCGGAAAGGGAAGAACGTCCTCGTAATCCTCGTCCAAACGGAAATAACAGAGAATTCCGTCCGAGAAGAGACTAATAAAACAACTATAGATAGAACCCCTTTCCGCAAGAAAGGGGTTTTTTACAAAGTAAAAAAACTTCCTTTTATTTTATTTGTTGAAACTATAAACTCAAATAAAATAAAATCATGAAAGAACAAAAAATCAAGTACGATGCCGATCGAATTATCGATTCTACCGAGAATAATGAATATTCAGAAGAGCAACGAGATGAAACTTTAATTGAAGAAAATATTTTGGATACGGAACTTCCGATAGATGATGAAATTCCTGAAGAAGTAGATGAAACGCGCGAAGATGATCGTCCTTCGTATGAAGAAGAAGGCTATCGGGAGGGATTGATTTAATTCTTTCCCTCTCCGAGAGTCCTCTTGTTTGGATTATTTCGGATAACCTACCGTCTGAGTTAATATAGGTCGTTGGTTATCTTCCAATTGTAATGCTTTCTTTACCGTATCTGCATCGAAATATCCGCGAACAACTGTTGCCAATCCTTCGGAAGAACAATACAAATATACATTCTGAGAAATAAAACCACAGTCCACATAAGCAATTTCGGGCGAAGTTTCAGTCATATCAGCAACATATACCAAATTTAATGGGGCAGTTGCAACAAAATCTTGTCCGCCCATGTCAGCTCTAAAGTCTCCTTCTGCTTTTAAGCTTAACTTATTTTCCTTAGCATTATAAATATAAATGCCGGATTCCATAACTGCATAAATAGTAAACTCTTGTCGGTTATTAGCCGAAGGCGCTGTTCGCTTGTCTTCATGACTAAAGCCATAAGCTGCCCACAATAAATTCGACAAAGTCTGTTCCGAGAGTTTAGTTTCCGCAAATTCGCGCGAACTTTTCCGTTCATTCAATGCCTCCATCAAAGGTTTTCCACCCGTCTTGCTTGGACTTGGCAAGGCTATATCTTGTGCCGCACAAGACATGCTAAAAGTAGCCATAACTAATAATAATAAAATTTTGTTCATGATGTTTTTATATTAAA
>DAIPZW010000011.1:0-13458 GCA_036781965.1 Bacteroidales bacterium | reverse complement strand
TTTAAAGTATTAATTTGTATTTATTTAACACAACACAAAAAGTTTAAACCAGTTCGGAGTGGGAATCATAAAGGCAAATGGTATGAGAAGTTAATTTTCTTTAGCTACGGTGCTAACGAATTACGAAATTAATTGTGAAATGAAAACACACAAGATGATAATAGGCTTGGTTGATGCGGACTTACTGAATGGAGGCACGCGTCATCCTAATCTTGTACTACTGAAATTAGCGGGATTCTTAAATGATAATGGAATTCTGTTTCATCTGATTATTGACAAGGATGAGGATATAGCGAAATACACAAAGATATTTATATCAAAGGTGTTTGCATTTACTCCTGATCCCCTCTTTTATGAGAAGGCGAAAGGAACGATAGCAGAAAAGAAGTTCAAGGTTGGGGGAACAGGTGACTATGCAATAAAGAAGGATGTGAATGACTTCAAGGCAGCTCGCACTAGAGATATGAACCAATTGGAAAATGACGAATTTCTGAATCGATATCCGAATAAGAGAGGTGGCAAAAAGTTATTAGGCATTGATATGCGTAGGCAGATGCCATATTATAAACTTTATGACGAATATGTCAAGATTAAGATAGCGGAAGGAAGGCGTGCTTCATATTTCAATGACTACCTCTACTATTCTATTGGCTTCCTGACTCGTGGCTGTATGCGTCATTGCCCCTTTTGTGTCAACAAATTAGATAATGAGGTTTACCGTTATTCCGAACTTGAATGGTTCTTGGATGAAGAAAGAGATGAAAAAGGCAATTTAGTTCGTCCGTACATTTATCTTTGGGATGACAACTTCTTAGCTGCTTCGAAAGAAATCTGGAAGCCGATGTTGCAAAAGCTGATTGATTCAAAGCGACCATTCCAGTTTAGACAGGGGCTTGATGAACGAATACTTGCTGAAAGTGAAGACGGAGAAGAAATTGCTTTGATGCTATCGAAATGTAAGTATCATGGCGATTTCATTTTTGCCTTTGATAATTGGCGAGACCGTGAAAAGATAATCAAAGCTCTTAAGATTTGGAAGCGGTATAATCCGAAAAGAATGACAAAATTCTATTTATTTTGTGGTTACACCCTGAAAGCAGGAGAAGACGAAAAGCTTTACACTGACATAAAGATCCTATTTGAGCGCATTCGCATTTTGATGCAATATGGATGTTTTGGATATGTGATGCGACACGCTGATTATACTAATCATGAGCAGTCAAATATCTATGTGCAAATTGCTCGTTGGTGCAATCAGCCGCAATTCTATCGTTATATGTCATTCTGGGAATACTGCTACCGAAATCAGTCATATTGGGAACAAAATACAAAAAAAATAGATGTGCCTAATCAGATTCCATTTCAGGAGTTTGAAGAACGTCTAAAAGCTGGATATTATGCCAAGGACGGTCTCAAGCTTTGTAAGACAGTACAAACGTTAGTGGATTTTATGTCCAAATTTCAAGAACATCGAGAAGAATTGCTTGAGATGTTCAATTATAAATTGAAAGAATTAGAAAACCCAACCCTTTGGATTAAATAATTATGATTGTCGATCACACAGAAAAGAGCTTGTCCCGCTTAGAATATCTAATAACGAAGGATGATGGGACTCCGTTACAAGGAGAGATTGATATGTACAGGAGGATTGTGCATGATTGTGATAACAATTCAATGACATGGCATTTTTGGCATGACATTAATTTACATATTCAGTCAGGTAGAGCATCGGAGATTCAGATTGATTTTTTACTTATTTCTGAGTTAGGTGCGATTGTCGTAGAAGTGAAAGGTGGAGCTATTCAGATAGAAGCTGGAAAGTATTTTTATCAAAACAGAGGAGTGCTTACCCCGATGGGGCGTTCGCCATTTCAGCAGGCTGAAGATTATCAATGGGCAATAATCAAAAGTAAGGTGATAAATGGGGAGGAAGTCTTTGTTGATCATGTTTGTGCTTTTCCTCATGCCACACTTGACCGTACGAGTAGCAATCCCGCACAGGACCTTTCATATAAGATGTGGAACAAAAACGATCAAGATTCTAACAAATCTTTCGCTGAGTTTTGTATTGATATTCTGAAAAAAGACAAACAGCGAAAACGCTGGACAAACACCAAATTGTCTAGTGAGATTTTAAATTCAGTGATAAATAATTTTGCTCCAACAGTCAAAGATTCAGGAAGGTATAGGCAGTCTTCATTGAAAGATATTTTGAATTGGCTGAATATATCGAACTTGGATGCTTTGGAAAGCCTCCAAAGAAATCATAGGGTAGTAATAGAAGGTGGGCCAGGTACTGGAAAGACGACGATTGCTAAAGCTTTTATCAAGAAAAACAAAGGTCTACGTGGATTATACTTATGCTGGACTAAATTGCTTGCGGCACAAATAAAATACACTTTACAGTTAGAAGGACTTTGTAATTGTGAAGTGGAAAGTTATACTTCATACATGCATCGAATCTCAAACGGAAATATTTCTATAAACGAATTGAGTCTGACGACTGGATTGCAAGAATTGGAATCCACAATTGAGGTGTATATGAAAGATCAATCATATGACTACGTAATAATAGATGAAGCTCAGGATGTTGCAGACAAAGGTATGACAGTAATTCTAAGAGAGCTTACTTCTTTACAACACACAGGTCTTCAGACAGGACGTTTTTTGGTATTGTATGATATTGAGCAAGGATATAACAGCGGAACTCGCAATTTGGAATCAGCAATAGACGATATTACTCGAACATCCGCACACTTTACAATCAACGGGAACAAACGAGTACCGACAAACATCGAAATTGTTAGATATGCTAATGACTTGTTGGGTTTAAAACCGGAAGAGGTTGCTACTTTCTGGAACACAATTAATAATGAGGAGAGTGCGTGTAAAATACACGTTGTAAATGATTCGAAGACTCTTACAAGAGTTTTGAAACAAAAAAGAAAAGAATTAACCTCTATTAGTCCATCGTTGCAAAATTCCACAATCCTTGTTCATTCAGATTTACTATATCCAATAAACGGAGAACAAGACTCCGTCTATGATAAACTCACATACTCGGATTCAGTTATAGAATTATCTATAGAAAACATACATAGACTGCCAGAACGTTCAATCGGTCTTTCAACTATATTGAAATACAAAGGTTTGGAAAATGAAAACATCATTCTTGTCATACCAATTAAATCACTAAGAAGCTCATTCGACAACTTCTTGTTTGAAATTTATGTAGGCATGACACGTGCTATTATGAATATTGATGTATTTATCCTTAATACGTAATGTGCCATGATAAGTCAAAGCTTCGACAATCACTACAATTTTGATAATTCCGATTTAAATCTGATTATCAACATTATGTGTCATCCTAAAAAAGAAGATGCACGCAGATTTCTGTGTGTGATTAACGATATCATGGATTATTACATGAGTAGGATAGATGACGAAGTACGCTATCCATTGTTGTACATTCCTGCATCTGAGCATTGGGCACAAGAGGTTTGTCTCGAGTTTGTCACACTCAAATTATCTTTACTCTACAACAGTCTGATACAAGAAAGATTAAAATTAGAGATTGGTGTTCGAAACACCGTATTTATTCCAGAAGACTGTACTGGTGGTAGTAAAAAGCATAAGCAACTTCTTGCAAATTTCCGATATTCAAAACAAATTTATAATCAGATAAAAGACTTATCCATACCCAAAGAAACCCACAGAAAGAATCTCGTTATTTGCAAACCCTTTAATTGTTCAACTCCAGAAAATCCTTATTTGGATAATTATTGCGGAAATGAAAAATCAATCTGCGATAGACATTTTACAGTAACAAGAGCAGATATTGATGTTGACAAGTTAGACAAACCAATAAAGAAAGATAAGGGGAATAGTTGCAAAATCGAAAATATGTTTGTGTTTCTTTCAAGAAGTACTGATGGGCGTTTTTCAGATGCCTATTCTTTCCAGAAACCAAGAATTGAGAGACTCAACAAATTAGAAGCAGGAATACGGAACGTATTCTATTTCTACTTCTCCACAAAGCCATTCAGGCTTCAGAGATTACTTACATGGAAACTGAAGAATGCTACCGACATCTTGCATGAAGATATAAAAGACATGAAAGATTTCATTTCTCTGTCATCTGAAGAGTCTGATTATATCTTTGAAAGAAAGCACAAACAGACCAATTATATAATAGAATCAGATGAACTTGATGAGTTTAAAAGCCTAGCAGATGATGCATTGGAAGCTTGTGAATATAATGTTCAAGCTAGAAACAATTTAGCCATTTGTTATGATGAGCATTCTCAAAAATTGTTTAAGAGCCAATACGGAAATATAATTGATGATATTGACGCACAGTATTTTGATGTTTTTCTGAAAAATATTCAAGACACATGGGAGAATAAAATATTTCCTATGGTAATGTCATTTATGGATGGTCAAACAGATGCTTGTCTAATACTTGATTATTTCATGCCAGATGAGTATAAGACACACCTTGTTTCTCTATTTGAAACATACAATATTCATGCAGATATAACAACCTTTAATTCTTTAAAATACAAATGCGTTGACGGTAAATATCTATCAAATAACACATCGAAGAAAATAATTGTCTTATCATATCAGGGGCATTATGTTGGCAGACCTTACAACCATTATCCGAACTCTTTTGACCCGATATACCTTGGAGAAGGACAAGAGTTGTTAAATGTGCTC
Source organism: Bacteroidales bacterium (assembly GCA_036781965.1). Classification (GTDB taxonomy): domain Bacteria; phylum Bacteroidota; class Bacteroidia; order Bacteroidales; family Azobacteroidaceae; genus Azobacteroides. The sequence goes on along the minus strand of DAIPZW010000011.1, from coordinate 8,736 downwards.
AACAACTTTATCTTCGACCCATATTATGCTGCACAAAATTATGAATATCATAAAACATTAAGAAATGTTCTATCCTCAGACTACAGAACGAACTATTTAAAAAGCACGATCCAACTTCCTCTCCGTCCCAGAAGGAAGATCGAAGATAGCGGCGACAGAACAACATCACATTCTGGAAGTTATAATTCAAGTCAAAGCTATCAGAAGTATAGAGTATCTACTAGCAGTGGGGCAACAATCAAACTAATCGAATCGGACTATGTCATCTGCAAGGAGAAGAGTCAGTATAGTTCTGTACAAGTCATTTCAGTATCAGACCTTAATTCGCAAATGCGAGAAAGTGACCACGATTTCTTGATATGTTCATTATCGGAACTCCAAGAAAAGTTGGAAGATATTCTTGAAAAGTCTAAGGACGAAATAAAGAAAGACGAGCTATACATTCGCCAAGATGATCGTTATGCTTTGTCTGAAGAAGAAATATTTTCAGAAAGTGAACTTTGGCAGATCTTATTACGAAGAAGAGTTGAGCAAAAGGGTTCTGCAATAGTGTATACAGAACTTATGGAGAAGATTCCTTATTCAGAACAAATCAAGATGCACTCTTTCGAAAGGTGGTATGCACCAAATGAGGATATGATATTGCCACGTAGCCGTATGATACAGAACGCCCTCTTTGAATATCTGTCAATAGTAACACCATACGACAAAATTGTCAGACGTAAAAAAGCCCAAAAGGGAACGATAACAGAACGTAAGAATTCAATGTTAAGGACGTTTTTGTGCAACAACTTGTTCGCAGAAGATTTTACACAATCATTTGAACGGCTGAGTGATGGCGTTAAGGATATGCTTGGAATAGATAATTCCGGTGACTTGGAAGCTTTAATTGATTTGCTTAAGAAAGAAATAAAATACGTTGAAATAAAATCCATATCAAAATATGATAAGAACTAAGCGCGAATCTTTGGAGCAGTTTATAAAAGAACAGCTCATCGGTCCTGGCGGATGCAAAGGCTTGTATTCTTTAAAGCCAAGTGCATCAGAGGACGAAAACTCAGAAGAGCTAGGTGAAGTTATAAGTACTACCCCTGGTTCTATTTATAGTTCTGCAATATTATTTCCCCCGAAGAAAGAAATTAAGACAGAAGGTGTCGTTGAGCAAGAGAATAGTATTGTGACAGAACCTATTGAAACTCCAAAGGAAGAAAACGATCAAGAAACAGAGCTCGAAGAGATAACTGATACATCACAGAATGACGATGAAGATTTAAATTCTTTAAGCAGAAGATTCCCGTCTTCTATGGGTGTTTCTTGTTGTTTAGACTCAGGTTTCTCTAATGAGAACGATTTGAAAATTATAGTTTCAGGGCGGTATTATACCAAAATTGAACAGTACACGCGCTTAGAAGTCATTGTTGAAGAACAGGAAGAGTTTGAGTCTTTCTTCAAAAAAAATGCGGATACATTTAATGAATGGTTTGTTTTAAAAGGCAACAAACTATCATTACGTCACACTATTCCACAATCTCAACTATCATCATACAAAGAAAATCTTCGAGCACTAAACATCAAGATAACTGCTGAGATAGCACAGAACCCTGACGGAAGTGTTGACCCAATCTTTGCTGATGTCACCTTTAAAGAGCAGTACAGGTATTTTAGTTCCTATAAAGAGAGATTGTTTAAGAATCTTTCATCGTTGAAAGGTTCGGAATCATATTTAACAGTGCATGAAGCTGAAGTAATAAAGAAACGAATAGAAGTAATCGAAAGAAACGAAACCTTCTTCTCTTGTATAGAAGATCTGATTGCAATTTGTGATAGCCGCAATTTTGGATATTGGGTCGAACATCCTTTTGAAAAAAAATTGGACTTGAGATCCTTAAATTTCCATATCTCCACAGAGGATGGAAAGGTTATTTATTCACCACAAAAGAATGATTGTCTCAAAAATATTATTTCCGTAAATATAAATGAATCAGAAACACTTTCACTCTCCGTATGGTTGCAGTTGATAAAAACAAAGGATGATAGAACCTATCTGAAGATTCTGTTGAACAATTCATCAACAGAAGTCAACACAGATGATCAACATTATTATTCTATTGTTTCAGAAATAGTGAACGAAAGATGTTTCTTTGGAGTAAAGGTTGATGCAAGTAGTAAGCATCTGTGTCAATACAAAAGTGTCTCTTCTGGTAGTCTCAACGATGAAGAAGCCCACAAGCTAAACTTTTTGTACAGGAATATTGAAGATTACGGTGTAGGTCATCTTTGTTCTGTTGATTGGAATAAAGATGACAACGGATTAATGCATGTATTCTCTGAATTCATGCCAAGTATAGAAAGTCCAGATGTTGAACCTGTTCCAAGGGATAAATCATGCGAGAATGTAGAACAGGATGGTGTTATTTTACCAAAGCCTTATCTGGATTTGGAGAGTTCACAATGTCTCCAGTTTAAATGGCTCTCTTTCTTATCTCCTACATCAGACACCGAAATTCTTAATAATCTTCTTGGCTTTTTAGATTCATACAAATCGTGGATTCAAACGCAGCGAGACTATATCAATAGTTTGGATGATAAAGAAATGGCATTGCAAAATGTAAAAGATTGTGAGGTTGATTACGAAAGGATGAAGGCAAATGTGATTGAATTCTTGACTGATTCATCAAAAATGAAAGCTTTTAGAGTAATGAACGCCGCAATGTTTATGCAGTTGTGGCATAATAAAAAAGATAATCAGAAGCAGATTTGTGAAGATGAAACGGAACTGAATTTTGAATTTTATCAGAAAGCAGCAGATGACATATTTCCTGGGGTTGAACATGCTGCATGGCGACCATTCCAGTTAGCTTTTATCTTATTAAACTTTGATGGTATCTTCAAAAGCCAAAATGATCTATCATGGTCAAAAAGGAATGAACTAGTTGATTTGGTTTGGTTCCCAACGGGTGGCGGTAAAACTGAAGCATACTTAGGTCTTATTGCCCTTACAATAATCAACAGGCGATTAACCAAAGGTGAAGCTGGTTATGGCGTAACTGCAATAATGAGATATACGCTTCGGTTGTTGACAACACAACAATTCCAACGAGCATTGCGGCTGATTCTTGCTTTGGAACAGGTTCGTCTCTGGGAACTTGATAATTGCAAACTTGGAGATGAAGAAATCTCTATTGGATTGTTTGTGGGAGACCAGTCTTTGCCTAATTCTTTGGATGGTCTAAAAGACGAATTACGAAAGAATTGGGAGAGTCGGACAGAAACAAACAATAATAGCAAAATACCATTGGACTTATGTCCTTGGTGTGGGTCTAAATTGAAACATCAAATAGACAGAGGTGGGGTGAAATTTTACTGCGAAAACCCATATTGTACATTTGATGTAGTAAATGCTGTCATACCTGTTAGATTGTGCGATGATGATATATACAAAAAACCTCCAACGTTGCTATTCGGAACTGTGGATAAGTTTGCACAACTTGCTCACAAAGTTAACACCGGAGGAAATAGGACTAATAAAGATTCAAGACGATTATTCGGACGCGGTGAAAATTGGAATAAGTTAACTCCAGACCTTATCATCCAAGATGAGCTACATTTACTGTTAGGTCCTTTAGGTTCTGCTGTGAGTTTGTTTGAATGTGCTATCGACCAACTTTGTACAAGGAACGAAAACGGACAGACTATTAGACCGAAAATTATTTCTTCGACAGCGACAACACGTAATACAGCATTGCAAGTTCGTGCTTTGTACGATAGAGGAATAAGTATATTCCCGAAAAATGGAATTGACTACGATGACTCGTTCTTTGCGTTCTACAAACGCAGTAAGATGGCTGGCGACAAAGACTGGTCGTTTGATTCAAAACGCAAATATATTGGTGTGATGCCAACAGGCAGAACACAAATGACCACACAGATGAGACTTGCAGCCATTCTGTTTGTACATCGTGCAATATTTGAGAAAGAAAATTTGGCAAAGTTGAATGATGAGGATTTCATCAAAGCTGCCGACTATTATTTTACCACTATTTCATACTTCAATAGCTTGAAAGAGGTGGGTAAAACAGATGCGCAATTCTATATGGAATTTACTAAATACACACGAAGACTTTTCAAACGTGTGATGCGCTACTCTAATATGCTTGAATCTCTTTATGCTTACAATGAAAGATTCTCAAAATCAGAATTGACAGGACGCCTTTCTGGAAATGAGGCTGTCGCAGCATTGAATAAAGTTCAATCCGTAACCTGGAATCCGGAGCACCGTTTTCCATATCTCGATAAAGATGTTTGGCAGCGACCTGAAAAACCGGATGATTTTATACTTGCGACAAACATGATTTCTGTTGGACTTGACGTGTCGAGATTCAATACGATCATAATAAATTCTATGCCGAGGAATATAGCTGAATACATTCAGGCAAGTTCACGAGTAGCACGAGACAAAGAGGGTCTTGTATTAACATTGCATAATCCATTCCGTTCAAGAGACGTTTCTCACTTTGAAAAGTTCAGAGAATTCCATGAGAAACTTTACTATTATGTAGAGCCAATATCTATTACTCCTTTTTCGCATAAATCAGTCGAAAAGTATCTGCCACTATTCCTCGGTACTTATATAAGACATTTGTATCCGGTTTTAGCAAATAATCAATCCGCTAGCAATATAGATTCAGTTAAATCGGCTGAGATAGAAAAGGCTGTCAGAGTATATTTTGAAGAACGTCTTGAAAGAACCGCAGACCTGTCCGGCATAGAACGCGAGCTGCTTACTTCAGATTTGTTTGAATATATTCGTGCAATGGTACATGATATGCTTGATCAATGGCTGCAAAAGAAGGAAGACAATCAAGAACTAGTATATACAAAAAGAAAGGGTCAGTTCGGAGGAAACTTGCACGCCACGCCACTATACTCGTCTTCGGATGACTATGACGAAATGAGACTTCTGAATAAATGGAAAGTGCCTACAGCACTAAGATTACTTGAACCAGAAGCTGTTATCCACATTGTAAAATAGACGCATTATGGAAATTAATAATAAGAAACAATATAATCAGGGTATAGGCAAGTACAAGATTCTTTCTTCTACTGCTGGAGTGGGTGCATTGGTTACGACTAAGTGGGGAGGCTTTGTCATGCCATTGAGTATTTCTGATTGGCAATTTGTAAAGACTCTTTCGGAAGAAATTAAGAAACCGGAAAATTCAAATCATACATTAGAACAACTTCAGGAACTGTCTGGTGTTGACATTATTGATGACTCAAGGTTTGTCGAGTTCTTGAAGCAGAAGAAACAACTGGCTGCATTAAAGTGTTTTGTTACGATTCCGCACATTCAGTTAGATAAGTTTAATCAAATTGACAAAGACGAACACCCTATATACAAGAAGAAACAAGAATCGGGAGTAGAATTAAAAGATGAAATGTTCATTATTCCTGCCATAAACTTTCCCAAATGGTTTATATCAAACAATTTTGATATGAAACCTATTGAAGAGTGGGAGGAAATCTGGAAAACAAAAAGATGTAATGACGGTAAAATGGATTATTTTGCTCCGCCAAGAGATCCGAATAAAAAGACATATCGTACTTTTAAGAATCCTATGTTGAATGACAAAACTATTTATGGATTGCTAAAACCAGTTCCTATGGTTTTGATTTGTCCTAACGGTCACATCTCAGATATTCCATGGTACCAGTATTTCTGTGCAAGACTGGCTAACGAAAAGATAGACAAACTAGAGGGTTTTGATTTATTCAATTATGAATGTGAGCCTTGTTCTAATGCTCCAGATGGACATCATCAACTACAATGGATTACCAACCGTAATCAGAGTGAATCTTGGGGAACGTTAAAATGTGGATGTTGCAATGGTAAAGTCAGCCTTGCGGGTATCATGAACATAAAGCCATTCTGTCGAGGTGAACGACCATGGGACTCTGAAAATAGACGAGAAATTTGTATTACTGGTCATAATCGCAATATCATGCAAATGGTTTTGGTTTCCAGTAACAGCATTTATTATGCAAACAGTTTGAGTAGTCTTTATATTCCTAACGAGTATATCGAGAAGCCCGAAGGACAGCTGACTCCTGAAGCTAATAAGATGCTGCGAAAAATATTGGATAAGATTTTCCCAAGATATGAACGCCGTAGTGAATCTCCTTCAAAAGAAGACTTCTGGAGAAAGATGTTTGATGAAGGTGACACACTTAGAGATGCCGCAGAAGATGACGAAATAGAGCTTACAGATAATAATTGGGATGCACTGAAACAATCGTTTATACACCCGGAAGAAACTGAAGATGTTGATGTTTTGGCAACATATCGATATAACGAATACCAAGTGTTTGCTAAGAACTCATCGACACCAGGAAATAAGCCTGGGTTGCACTTTGAGAATATCATTCTTCTTGATAGTCTTAAAAGTTACTTTACAAAGATTCAAAAGGTGGATACCTTAGCTGTGACCTCTACTCAACTTGGATTTAGTAGAGTATCTATGCCTTCCGCCAAAATAGTTGGCGGAAAAGTAATCTATCCTGACGATCAAATAAAACCAATATATACATGTAACAAAGAAGAAGTCCTTGTACTACCAGCAAACCAACTGTTTGGTGAGGGGATCTTCTTTATGTTTGACGAATCCAAAGTGAATCAATGGGTTATCAGCCACAACTTAGAAAAACATTTTCAATGCAACCTCAATGAGGATGATATGGGAAAATTCATGTCTGATGAAATGGAACAATACGGTAGAGCACGCTTCTACCTTCTTCATACTTTCTCACACATCTTAATGAAGGAGCTGGAGTTTTCTTGTGGTTATCCAACTGCAAGCCTGAACGAACGACTCTATTATTCCGATAAAATGTGTGGTGTACTTATCTACACTGCTGATGGAGCAGAAGGTAGTATGGGAGGACTGGTTTGGCAAGCTCAACCGAATTTGTTAGAACGCATCATAAAAACGGCTATGAATCGTGCGCTTAATTGTTCCTCCGATCCAATGTGCTGGGAAAACGAAGATGGCTTAAATCGAGCATCTTGCTTTTCCTGTACTATGGTTTCCGAAACATCCTGTGAACAACGTAACCTAGGTCTCGACCGCCGAGCATTAATAGATCCTAAATTTGGTTATTTCAAAAATTTGATATGAGCTTAGACATACACTTTTTCAAGAAAGACGTTGATTTCAACGAACTCCGTCTGAAAATTGATGAACTCTACGACAAACAGAGAGACATTCGAAAAGAAATGGAAAATCTCGAAAACGATTACGAAGAAGCGAGATTGGCTTCGCATAATGTTACGCACAATATGAACAAGATGGCGGAAGCAGTCGGCTTGTATCAAGTTTTGTGGAGTCCTGAAGAAGTTGGGATTACTACGGCTTCTCAAATGATTGAGCCTCTCGAAAAGGGGATTAAGGAATTGATTACAAATTCCGACAAATACAAAGTCTATAACCCACCTAATGGCTGGGGTAATTATGATATTTTTGTGAGTTTCTGTAGGTCGGTTTTGAGTACTTGCAAAGAAAATCCGGATGCCGTGATTGAAGCTGATAGATAAATCCATATAGTATGACCAACAACACCAAAATATCAATCCGTTTTTTCGACGACCGTGAAGTACGTGCCGTTTGGGATGAAGAAAACAACAAATGGTGGTTCTCCGTTTTGGATATTGTCTCTGTTCTTAACGAGCAAGACGACTACAATAAGGTTCGGAACTATTGGAAGTATCTCAAAGCCAAGTTGAAGAAAGAAAGCAATGAGCTGGTTAGTCTCACTAACCAACTGAAGTTAAAAGCTTCCGATGGGAAGAAATATCTGACAGACACTCTTGACAGCGACGGCGTTACCTCTCTTGCCAAGCATTTTCCCAACAACAAGGCTATGAAGTTTCTCGATTGGTTTACTTACAGCGACAACAGTATTGACGGGCAAAGTAAGAAAAAAGCCTATTCGTTTTTTGAGAGTAACCTCATTGATGAGGCGGAAGTCGGAACAACAAAGAGTTTACAGCAAATCCATGCTTATATCTTCGGCGGATTATATGACTTTGCCGGACAGATAAGACAGAAGAATATTTCTAAAGGAGGTTTTCAGTTTGCCGTGTCACACTTCTTGGGTAATACGCTAAAAGAAATTGAAGCAATGCCTGAAAATACATTTGAGGAGATTATCGACAAATATGTTGAGATGAATATCGCTCACCCATTTATGGAGGGCAACGGACGAAGCACGCGCATTTGGCTGGATTTGATTTTCAAGAAACGATTGGAACGCTGTGTGGATTGGAGTAAAATCGACAAAAAGAAATATATGAACGCCATGGTGCAAAGCTCCACAAACAGTGCAGAATTGAAACGATTGCTGAAAAATGCCCTCACTGATGAAATCAATAGTCGTGAAATGTTCATGAAAGGGATAGATTATTCGTATTATTACGAAGAAAACGATTAGAAACGAGACGACAATCTAACAGATGATCACTGCTTTATTTGTACCATATTTGCATTTAAATTTTACAACTAACTGAAATACAATACTTATAATATTCGAAGAAGTGAAATAAGGTCGGTAATTATCGATAGGTAAGAATAGATATAAATAAATGAATGGGGTGTAGCTCAATGGGTTACGCTCCATTTTTATTTTATATATTAGAGTTAATGTAAATTAGAATTAATAATGCCAGGGATTGATTTTTAT